>JASLCG010000029.1 GCA_030151885.1 Bacteroides sp. | reverse complement strand
CTCAGTTGGTTAGAGCATCTGACTGTTAATCAGAGGGTCCTTGGTTCAAGTCCAAGAGGAAGAGCTTAAAAGCAGTAAGTAAACTTACTGCTTTTTTTATTTTACACCATAACCCTCCGAGGAGCTACGGATCAATCCCAAATGTTGTGTTTATTTGAAGAGATAGAAATATCTATATGTTATTTAACGAAATAGTTAAATTAATAAGATTTACTTCATAAAACATAGCTTCTTAAAGTTCTAAAACTCTTTTTTGTATTTTCTCCTACAATTTGAGCTAGTTCATGCTGTAGTTGGTTAAATAATAAGCCTAAAAAAGATCCAATATTATTAAATATTGTTTATCTTAACTACAATTTTGAACAATAATGTAATTAAAACGTAACCCCGACTTTACAATTAAAGAAATAATTCTTTAATATATCTATGTAATTAATTATAATATACATACCTTAGTAGTGAAAAAGTTACAAACGATAACATGGATACACTAGCTTATTAACAACGGATTACAATAAATACAGAAACTCAAAATAAGATTATTAATAGTGACAAAACTTACATTTTATAAACGCCTTTTTGAGCCTTTAAAGAAAGGTTTAATAGTTTGTGAAATAAATGTTTTTAGTCTATTTTTGTGTCAACGTATATAATATATTGTGAATTTTATAGTTCAAGTATTTAAATAATTTAAAAATCAATCATTTATGTGGTTAAAAGATTCATCTATTGGAAGAAAAGTAGTGATGAGTATCACAGGTCTCGCACTGATTCTTTTCCTTACATTTCACATGGCAATGAATTTGGTAGCTCTCTTTTCTCCTGATGCATATAATGAAATATGCAAATTCTTAGGAGCGAACTGGTATGCACTAGTAGGAACATTAGGACTAGCTTTCTTATTTATTGTTCACATCGTTTACGCGTTTTGGTTAACAATCCAAAATCAAAAAGCGCGTGGTAATGAAAAATATGCTGTTGTAGAGCGTCGTAGTACAGTAACATGGGCATCACAAAACATGCTAGTGTTAGGTATTATTGTAGTACTAGGTTTAGGACTACACATGTTCAACTTCTGGTACAATATGCAATTCCAAGAAATTATAGGAAATCATAGCGTATCATTAGGAGGCCAATCTATCGCTGTTTACGAAGGAGCACAATTCATTGCTTACACCTTCTCACAACCAGTTTATGTTGTTCTTTACATCATTTGGCTAGTAGCACTATGGTTCCACTTAACTCACGGTTTTTGGAGTTCTTTACAATCTGTAGGCCTAAGCAACAAGCTATGGATTACTCGTTGGAAAGTTGTTTCTAACATTTATTCTACAATCATAGTATTAGGTTTTGCTGCTGTTGTTTTGGGTTACGCTTTCTTTCAATTTGTATAACTAATTACATTGTAAGAAGGTAATTGTTAAATCTTTAAACTGTAAATTGTATTATGACTAAGATAAATTCAAAAATTCCAGCTGGAGCTCTAGCTGAGAAATGGAATAATTATAAAAATAGCCAAAAGCTAGTTAACCCAGCTAATAAACGTCGTCTAGACATTATTGTTGTTGGTACAGGTTTGGCAGGTGCATCTGCTGCTGCATCACTAGGTGAAATGGGTTTTAAAGTTAAAAACTTTTGTATCCAGGACTCTCCACGTCGTGCGCACTCTATTGCTGCACAAGGTGGTATAAACGCAGCTAAAAACTATCAAAATGATGGTGACTCTGTATACAGATTATTTTATGATACTATTAAAGGTGGTGACTACCGTTCTAGAGAAGCGAATGTTTACCGTCTAGCTGAGGTATCAAATGCTATTATTGACCAGTGCGTTGCTCAAGGTATTCCTTTTGCTCGTGACTATGGTGGTACACTAGCTAACCGTTCATTTGGTGGAGCTCAAGTATCCCGTACATTCTATGCACGTGGTCAAACTGGTCAGCAGTTACTTTTAGGTGCTTATTCTGCTTTAAGTAGACAAGTACACCAAGGTTCTGTTGAGCTATACACTAGACACGACATGGTTGATGTTGTTTTAATTGATGGCCGTGCTCGTGGTATTATTGCTAGAGATTTAGTTACAGGAGAACTTAAACGTTTCTCTGCACACGCTGTTGTTATTGGTACTGGTGGTTATGGTAACGCATTCTTCCTATCTACAAACGCAATGACTTCTAATGGATCTGCAGTAATTCAGTGCTACAGAAAAGGTGCTCTATTTGCTAATCCATGTTTCGCTCAGATTCACCCAACTTGTATCCCTGTAAACGGAGACAAACAGTCTAAGCTTACATTGATGTCTGAATCTCTACGTAATGATGGTCGTATTTGGGTTCCTAAGAAAATAGAAGATGCTAAAGCTCTTCAAGCAGGAACTAAACATCCAAATGATATTCCTGACGAAGACCGTGATTTCTACCTTGAGCGTAGATACCCTGCATTCGGTAACCTTGTTCCTCGTGACGTTGCATCTCGTGCAGCTAAAGAACGTTGTGATGCTGGTTTCGGTGTAAACAGTACTGGTCTTGCAGTTTTCCTTGATTTTAAATATGCTATTGATCGTCTAGGTAAAGACGTTGTTGCTGATAGATATGGTAACCTTTTCGACATGTACGAAGAGATTAAAAATACTGATCCATATACATCTCCAATGATGATTTTCCCAGCTATTCACTACACAATGGGTGGTCTATGGGTTGACTATGAGTTAATGACTAACATCCCTGGTCTATTTGCTATTGGTGAAGCTAACTTCTCTGATCATGGTGCAAACCGTCTTGGAGCTTCTGCTCTAATGCAAGGTCTTGCTGATGGTTACTTTGTACTTCCATATACAATCCAAAACTATCTTGCTGATCAAATTCAAGTTCCAAGATTCTCTACAGATCTTCCTGAGTTTGAAGCTACAGAAAAAGCTATCAAAGATAAAATTGCTAAATTGAAATCTATCAATGGTAAACGTTCTGTTGACTCAATTCACAAACAATTAGGTCTTGTAATGTGGGATAACGTAGGTATGGGACGTACAGAAGCTTCTTTAACAAAAGCAATCGAAGAGTTGAAAGTGGTTAAGAAAGAGTTCTGGTCTAACGTACGTATTCCTGGAGATGTTAACGAGCTTAACATTGAACTTGAAAAAGCACTACGCCTTGACGACTTTATCGAAGTAGGTCTATTAATGGCTTATGACGCTAAACACCGTAACGAGTCTTGTGGAGGTCACTTCCGTGAAGAATACCAAACAGAAGAAGGTGAAGCTCTTCGTGATGACGAAAACTTCTCTTACGTAGCTTGTTGGGAATACAAAGGTGAAAATCAAGCACCTGAGCTAATTAAAGAAGACTTGAATTACGAGTTTACTACAGTTCAAACACGTAACTACAAAGCTTAATTTAGTTAATCAATTAAAGGAAATACAAAATGGATAAAAATATAAGTTTTACATTAAAGGTTTGGCGTCAAAAAGGGCCTAAAGCTAAAGGTTACTTTGAAACATTCCAAATGAAAGATATTCACCAATCAGTATCTCTTTTTGAGATGCTAGATATCTTAAACGAGCAACTTATTAACGAAAATAAAGAGCCTATCGTTTTTGATCACGATTGTCGTGAAGGTATTTGTGGTATGTGTTCATTATATATTAACGGACATCCACATGGACCAGGTCAAGAAGCTACTACATGTCAAGTCTATATGCGTCGTTTCAATGATGGCGATACTGTTACTATTGAGCCATGGCGTTCTGCTGGTTTCCCAGTTATTAGAGACTTAATGGTAGACCGTAGCTCTTACGATAAGATCATCCAAGCTGGTGGTTATGTAAGTGTTAATACTGGTGCTCCACAAGATGCTAACGCAATCCTTATCCCTAAAGATATTGCAGAAGAATCTATGGATGCTGCTGCTTGTATTGGTTGTGGTGCTTGTGTAGCTGCTTGTAAAAACGGTTCTGCTATGCTATTCGTTTCTGCTAAGGTAAGTCAATTAAACCTACTTCCTCAAGGTAAGGTAGAGGCTCACCGTCGTGCAAAAGCAATGGTAGCAAAAATGGATGAATTAGGATTTGGTAACTGTACAAACACACGTGCTTGTGAAGCAGAGTGTCCTAAAGGTGTTAAGATTAGCAATATCGCTCGTCTTAATAGAGACTTCATCATTGCAAAACTAAAAGACTAATACCATAGTTTTATATACTAAAAAAGAGCAAACTATTTAGTTTGCTCTTTTTTTTAGACCATATATCTATATAGCTAATACTTATAATAATTGATATGCGTTTCCGGCAAGAGCTTGTATCAACCCTTCCATTTCTAGTTTAAACAACATCGTATGAAGCTCTGAAATATTTATATTGGTTTTATTCTCTATATTATCTACAGAGGTAGCCCCCTGAACTTCTAATAATTTAAGAACCAATAGCTCTTCTTCACTTAAATTTTCGCCAAAAATTCGCTTTTGTTCAACTACACTCTTTCGTGTTGTTTTATTAATATCCCAATTCAAAGCCTCAATTACATCATTAAAGGCAGTCAAAATATATGCTCTATTTTCTTTTATTAATTTATTACAACCTAAAGAAAACTCGTCAGAGACTCTGCCTGGCAAAGCAAAACAATCTCTGTTATAATCATTAGCAAACTCACCTGTAATTAAAGCACCTCCTTTATAGGCCGATTCTATAATGATTGTTGCATCACTAATACCTGCAATAATTCTATTACGGCTAACAAAGTTATATCTTTCTGGTTCTGTTTTAGGAAGAAATTCTGTAAGTAATCCGCCTTGAGATAGCATTTTATTTGCTTGATGCCTATGACTATATGGATATATACGATCTAAACCATGTGCTAGTACTCCAATAGTGTCTAAACCATTCTCTAAAGCATTAATATGGGCAGCTATATCAACGCCATAAGCCAAACCACTAACAACTAGAATATCACTATCATAGTGAGCTATCTCTTGAACTAGTCTGCTTATATTCGCTAAACCATAATTTGTTACATTCCGAGTACCGACAATATTGACAATCCGTGTTCTATTTAAATCAACATTTCCTTTAAAGAAAAGAATTGGCGGTGCATCATCACATTGACGGAGTCTATACGGATATAGATCTGAAGTATATGGAATAACCTTTACATCCGCAACTAAGTATTCATTAAGTATTTTTTCAGATCGGTCTAGGTAGATAGTATTTTGTAGCTCTTCAGCCTGACTTGGTTTAATTAACTCTTGCTCAACCAAGTTATTTAAAGAAGCAAAAACTTGCACTGCAGACCCAACATATTCCAAAGCCCTTTTAATAGAAACAGGACCTACACCAGGAATTAGAGTTAATGCAATGCAACATTTTGCTTCATTATAATTTAACAATTTATTTCTGTAAATATGGAGCAAAGGCCTCATCAAAAAGACTATTGTGAGCCAATCTACCATTAACTACACAAACCGCCTCTATAACAGCTTTTGCCACAACTTTATTATCTTTCTTTCTGAATAAGTCTTGATGAAATGCATACTTAATACCCTCTTTAGTAAGGTATAGTTTTGACACAAACTCATCCCCACTAACTAATGGGGTTTTTAATGCCATATTCACACGTGCAATAACAGGGTCAATGCCTTTATCATGTAATTCAGCAACACTAATAGTCATAGTATTTAAAAACTCATGACGTGTGTGTTCAAAATAATGAAGATAATTAGCGTTGTTCACAATGCCTTGCAAGTCACACTCATAATCTCTTACTTTGAAGTCCAATTCAAAAATATAATTTGCCATGGTATTAGATTAATATATTTATTTAAATTTTTTGCGCTTTAAATCTACAGCCTTAACAATCTTAAATAACTTATCATTAGGTCGAACTTTATCTTCTAATTTCATAGAGAAACTCTCTCCTTTACGTACAACATCAACAGGTTTAAGATCGACTCTAGGCTCTTCTAATGTAGTAAATATAGCTCCTGTAGTTGGACCAGTAATTAATAGTTTATCACCAACATTGAGCTCTCCTGCTTCAACTAAAAACTCAGCAACAGATATGTTTCCAAAATATTTAACCCCTTTACCAATATACATTTTACGCTCTGTGGCTTCAGAACCATAGTTTTTACTCCATTCACCAAGACGTTGCCCTAGATAATAACCATCCCAGAAACCTCTATTGAAGACTGTTTTCAATCTTTCATCCCAAGTAGCTATCTTATCATCAGTAAATGTACCATCAATAACAGAGCTTATAGCTTCATTATAACTCTCTACAACTGTACGAACATATTCTGCTCCTCTAGCACGACCCTCAATTTTAAATACTCTTACTCCTGCATCCATCATTTTATTAATGAAATGAATAGTTTTCAGATCTTTAGGCGACATAATATATTCATTTTCTACATCTAGTTGAGCACCAGTATCTTTGTCTGTTACAGTATATGCCCTTCTACACATTTGCATACATGCGCCTCGATTAGCAGAGCTATGCTGTTCATGCAGCGATAGATAACACTTTCCTGATACAGCCATACATAATGCTCCATGGCAAAACATTTCAATACGAATAAGTTTTCCACTTGGCCCACAGATGTTTTGAGCTATTATTTGCTCATGAATTTCTGCTACTTGATCTAAGTCTAACTCTCTTGCTAATACAACAACATCTGCAAAATGAGCATAAAATTTAAGTGCTTCAATATTAGTTATATTTAGCTGAGTAGATAAATGCACTTCTTGTCCAATTTCTTTGGCATAACTCATAACAGAAACATCACTTGCAATTACAGCAGAAATATTAGCTTCCTTAGCAGCATCAATAATCTTTTTCATCAGTGTAATATCATTATCATAGATAATAGTATTCACTGTCAAATAACTCTGCATATTATGCTCTGCACAAGTCTTAGCTATCTCTTTCAAATCTTCAATAGTGAAAGTATTAGCCGATCTGGCTCTCATATTCAAGTTCTCTATACCAAAGTATATAGAATTAGCTCCTGCTTGTATAGCAGCAGCTAAAGATTCTCTAGAACCCACAGGGGCCATTATTTCAAATTCTTCTCTTTTAAAATCCATATTTTATTCTAATCAATGAATTGTAAGTTTCTTTTTTGAATAAATATTAAAACTCAATAATCACTTATTTTAAATTTATTCTATCTACTAAAATTAACACTTAATTTATAGGTAATCAGCTTAGTAGAATAGTTAAAGAAATATACGTTTTATAACTGATACTGCAAAGGTAGACTTTTTTATCTATTTTTGCAGTCTATCTTTAATACACTATTTAGATAAAGAAAGTAATTATAATGAAAATTAGAAATATAGATTTAGGAGATAAACCCATTTTTTTAGCTCCTATGGAAGATGTTACAGACCCTGCTTTTAGGCTAATGTGCAAAAAATTTGGGGCAGATATGGTCTATACTGAATTTGTATCAAGTGATGCACTTATCAGGTATGTAAATAAAACTACTGAAAAGCTAAAAATATATGATGCAGAACGACCTGTAGCGATTCAAATTTATGGGAACGATACAGGAGCGATGGTTGAAGCTGCTAAAATTGCAGCAGAAGCAAGGCCTGATATTTTAGATATTAACTTTGGTTGCCCTGTAAAGAAAGTTGCAGGTAAAGGAGCTGGTTCTGGAATGCTTAAAACCCCTGATAAGATGCTAGAAATAACAAAAGCTGTAGTTAATGCCGTAGATATACCTGTTACTGTTAAAACTAGACTAGGGTGGGATAGTGATAGCCTAATTATAGTTGACCTAGCTGAAGAGCTACAAGACTGTGGAATCGAAGCATTAACCCTACATGGAAGAACTAGATGCCAAATGTATAAAGGTGAGGCTGATTGGACATTAATAGGGAAAGTAAAAGAGAATCCTAGAATACACATACCTATCATTGGGAATGGTGATGTTACTAGTCCACAAATAGCAGAGCAAAACTTTAATAAATTTGGAGTAGATGCCATTATGGTAGGAAGAGGTAGTATTGGAAGACCTTGGATTTTCGAAGAGATTAAGCATTACTTCAAAACAGGGCAAGTAATGGAACCTAAACATTTTAGCTGGTATCTTGAAGTACTAAAAGAGCAAATAACAAAAAACATTGAAAATCTTGATGAAAGAAGAGGCATCATTCACTCTAGAAGACATCTAGCAGCATCACCAATCTTTAAAGGAATTGATAACTTTAGAGATACAAGAATAGCTATGCTCAGAACAGAATCTGCCGATGAGCTTTTTAGCATTCTAAATGAAATACCTCAAAAATATAATCTTGAATAATTGAAAAGTTTATCACATTAAAAAAGGGCGACTATTAAGTCGCCCTTTCTATTTAAATATAATTTATTATGATCTAATTTCTAGATTATAATTTTGGACCAGCAGCTACTAGTGCTTTACCAGCTTCGTTACCTTCGAATTTAGCGAAGTTTTTGATGAAACGAGCAGATAAATCTTCTGCTTTTTTGTTCCACTCAGAAGCATCAGCATAAGTATCACGTGGGTCAAGGATCTCAGCGTGTACACCTGGTAGTTCTGTTGGTACTACGAAGTTGAAGTAAGGAATTGTTTTTGTAGGAGCTTTATCGATAGATCCATCAAGAATAGCGTCGATAATACCACGAGTATCTTTAATAGAAATACGTTTTCCTGTTCCGTTCCAACCAGTGTTTACTAAGTATGCTTTAGCACCTGATTTTTCCATTTTCTTAACTAGTTCTTCAGCATATTTTGTTGGGTGAAGAGTCAAGAACGCTGCACCGAAACAAGCAGAGAAAGTAGGAGTTGGTTCAGTAATACCACGCTCAGTACCTGCTAATTTAGCTGTAAAACCAGATAGGAAGTAATATTTAGTTTGTTCTGCATTCAAGATAGATACTGGAGGAAGAACACCAAATGCATCAGCAGACAAGAAAATAACTTGTTTTGCAGCTGGAGCTTTAGAAACTGGTTTAACGATATTGTCGATGTGATAGATAGGGTAAGAAACACGAGTGTTTTCTGTTACGCTCTTATCATCAAAGTCAATTTTACCATTTGCATCAACAGTTACGTTCTCAAGAAGAGCGTCACGTTTAATTGCATTGTAAATATCTGGTTCTGCTTCTTTGCTTAAGTTAATAACTTTAGCGTAGCAACCACCTTCGAAGTTGAATACACCTTCGTCATCCCAACCGTGCTCGTCATCACCAATTAATAGACGTTTTGGGTCTGTTGATAAAGTTGTTTTACCTGTACCTGAAAGACCGAAGAATACTGCAGTATTTTCTCCTTCAAGGTTAGTATTAGCTGAACAGTGCATTGCAGCCATACCTTTAAGAGGTAAACGGTAGTTCATGTAAGAGAACATACCTTTTTTCATCTCACCACCATACCATGAGTTAAGAATAACTTGGATTTTCTCTGTTAAGTTAAATACAACAGCTGTTTCAGAGTTTAAGCCTAATTCTTTGTAGTTTTCAACTTTTGCTTTAGAAGCATTCATTACAACGAAATCTGGTTCACCAAAGCTAGCTAGTTCTTCAGCTGTTGGGCGAATAAACATGTTTGTAACGAAGTGAGCTTGCCAAGCAACTTCCATAATGAAACGAATTTTCAAACGAGTGTTTTCGTTAGCACCACAGAAAGCGTCTACAACAAATAATCTTTTGTTAGAAAGTTCTTCTACAGCAAGTTTTTTAACTGCTTGCCATGTTTCTTGACCTACAGGTTTATTATCGTTTTTGTACTCTTCTGATGTCCACCATACAGTGTTTTCAGTTGTAGCATCTTTAACAATAAATTTGTCTTTAGGAGAACGACCAGTGTAAACACCTGTCATTACGTTAACAGCACCTAGTTCTGTTACTTGACCTTTTTCATAACCTACTAGACTTTCTTTTGTTTCTTCAGTAAACAAAGTGTCGTATGAAGGATTGTGTACAATTTCTGTAACACCGTGAATACCGTACTTGCTTAAATCTAAATTTGCCATTTTTAAAAGTTTATTTAATTGGTATATTAATATTTTGTTCTTTGTCTATATATTCTATAGTTGAACTAAAAATGAACGCTATAAAGTTCATCTCTTTTTTCAACACTCACAAATTTAGCATAAACTTTCTAAACAAATAATTTATTATGGAAAAATTTCTCTAATAAAAGACCTTTAACATTTAGTAGCTAAAATCTGCTAAGTATGTGTTGCAAATCGGAATATTATGAGTTATTTTGCATAAATTATTCAGCAATTGCTCATAAATTACAATTTTATCATCCAGTATGAAGATAGTAAATCTCAACGAAAACAACACCCTTTTAAACCAATATGTTTCTGAAATAAGAAATGTTGAAGTGCAGAACGATCGTTTAAGATTCCGTAGAAACCTTGAACGAATTGGAGAGATTATGGCTTACGAAATAAGTAAGACTTTTAAATACTCTCATAAAGAGGTTACAACTCCATTAGGAACAGCTTCAATAAGTACTCCTGATGCAGATGTTGTAATTAGCACAATACTAAGAGCAGGGTTACCCTTTCATCAAGGTTTTTTAAGCTACTTAGACAAGGCCGAAAATGCTTTTGTATCTGCTTATCGCAAATATAAAGATACTCTAAAGTGTGAAATTCATGTAGAGTATTTAGCATCTCCTAGAATTGATAACAAAATACTCATCATCACTGACCCTATGCTTGCTACAGGTGGCAGTATGGAGCTTAGTTACCAAGCAATGTTAACAAAAGGCGAGCCAGCAGAAATTCATGTGGCAGCTATTATAGCTAGTCAAGCTGCTGTTGACCAATTAGCCTCTGTATTACCAGCAGACAAAACAACTATTTGGTGTGCTGCTATTGATCCACACTTAGATGATCATTCATATATAGTTCCTGGATTAGGTGACGCTGGTGATTTAGCTTATGGTGAAAAAGAGTAATACTTATTATTACTAAATAAAAATAGCCAGCTAAGCTGGCTATTTTTATTTTCAGATAGATTGTAATTATTTTTTATCGGCTGACGTTTTTTTTGCAGTAGCCTTTTTTGTTGTTTTCTTGGCTACTGCCGCTTTAGTCGTCTTCTTGGCAGCCTTTGCTTTTGTAGTAGTTTTAGCTTTCGCTTTCCCTCTTTTAGCCTTCGTTTCTGACTTTGTTTTTTCTGACTCAATAATATTCATACAAGCCTCTAAACTCAAGTCTTCTGGCACTATATCTTTTGGTATTTTATAGTTTTTCCCTTTATAAGCAATATAAGGACCATATCTACCATTTTTCACTTCTAAATCAGGCTCTTCATCAAACGATTTTATATGACGTTTAGCTTCTACCTCTCTCTTATCTTTAATGAGCTGTATAGACTCCTCTAGGGTAATTTCCATAGGGTCGAAAGTCTTTGGTATGGATGTATATTTTTTATTATGTAATACATATGGTCCAAAACGACCTACACCAATAACTACTTCTGCATCTTCAAACTCGCCGACAGTACGTGGTAATTTAAACAATTCTAAAGCCTCTTCCAGACTTATTGTCTCAATAGACTGCCCTTTTCTCAAACTAGAGAATTGAGGTTTCTCCTCATCATCTACACTGCCAATTTGAGCTATAGGACCATATCTTCCTATTTTAACAGAAACTGGTTTTCCTGTTTTAGGGTCATCTCCTAAGATTCTTTCACCTACCTTATGCTCCATTTTAATAGCAAGTGTTTTCTCTACAGACGGATGGAAGCTATCATAGAATACCCTCATAATATCAGTCCACTCTTTATGGCCTGTAGCCACCTCATCAAACTCCTTCTCAACACTAGCAGTAAAATTATAATCTAGAATATCAGGAAAGAATTCAGTTAAAAAGTCGTTTACAACACTACCAACATCAGTAGGCATTAATTTATTTCTTTCACGTCCTACGATTTCAGATTGAGTAACATCATTAACTACTCCCTCTTTCAAAGTAAGAACATTATAGATACGTTCTGTACCTTCTTTTTCTCCTTTTTCAACATATTGTCTCTGTTGTATAGTAGAAATAGTAGGGGCATAAGTCGATGGACGACCAATACCAAGCTCTTCCATTTTGCGAACTAAGCTAGCCTCTGTATACCTTGGAGGGTGCTGAGTAAACCTTTCTGTAGCCATTATACCCTGGCAAGCCAACTCTTGTTCAACCTTCATAGGAGGCAGAATAGCAGCTGCATCTTGTTCTTCTAGATCTTCGTCATCAAAAGATTCCCTGTATACATGAAGGAAACCATCAAATTTAATGACTTCACCAGTAGCATTAAATTTCTCTTTTACGTTCTCTCCACAACTTATACTTACGGTTGTCTTTTCAAGTTCAGCAGCAGCCATTTGAGAGGCGATAGTACGTTTCCAGATTAAATCATAAAGACGCTCTTCTTGAGATGTTCCTGAAATCGTTGCATTCTCCATATATGTAGGACGAATAGCTTCGTGAGCTTCTTGTGCCCCTTTAGACTTAGTAGCATAGTTACGAGGTTTAGAGTACTCTTCACCCCACATGTCAATAATGGCCTGTTTACTAGTATTAATAGCCAAAGATGATAAATTCACAGAGTCTGTACGCATATAAGTTATTAACCCAGATTCGTAAAGTCTTTGTGCTACCATCATTGTTTGTGCCACAGTCATACCTAGTTTTCTAGAAGCTTCCTGCTGAAGTGTAGAGGTTGTAAAAGGTGCTGCTGGACTCTTTTTAAGAGGTTTTGTTGTAATATTCTCAATGATAAACTGAGAGTCTTTACATTTTTCTAAAAAGTCTAACGCATCTTTTTTAGTTTTTAGGCGCTTATTAAGTTCAGCTTTCATTTCAGAAACCTCACCATTTTCATTAGGCACTAAGAAGATTGCAGTGACTCTATATGACGGAGTTGTTTCAAAGTTTTGTATTTCTCTCTCTCTTTCAACAATTAACCTTACAGCTACAGATTGTACACGTCCTGCCGATAACGATGGCTTCACCTTCTTCCATAAAACAGGAGAAAGTTCAAAACCAACAATTCTGTCTAAAATACGACGAGCTTGCTGTGCATTAACTAAATTAATATCAATTTCTCTAGGCTCTTCAATCGCCTTTAAAATAGCACTTTTGGTTATTTCATGAAAAACAATTCTTCTTGTTTTGGCAATATCCAAACCAAGCACTTCATATAAATGCCAAGAGATTGCTTCTCCCTCCCTATCTTCATCGGATGCTAACCAAACGACATCTGCCTTTTTAGCCTCACTCTTTAATTCTGCTACTAAATTCTTTTTATCTGCTGGAATTTCATATTCAGGTTCAAAGTTATTCTCTATGTCTATACTAAATGATTTTTTCTTTAAATCTCTAATATGTCCATAGCTAGACATTACTTTATAATCTTTTCCTAGGAACTTTTCGATCGTCTTCGCCTTAGCAGGAGACTCAACTATCACTAGATTTTTCTGCATATCATACTATTAATTAACCAGTTCATTTTGTACTAGTTATTCTACATCTCTTACAATAAAAATATTCCTCTTAATTGCTTTCAACAACTAGAGGAATAGATTTTTAAAATTTAAAACTTAATCCGGCTATAAAATTAGTACCCTCTATCGGATAACCATAAAAATATTGATACTTTTTATTAAAGATGTTATCCATTTTAGCATAAACTGATAAGTTTTTAACAAATTCATACGTTGCATATGCCGAAAGTTTATTTATATCGCCTACAGACAATGCAATATCTAAGTCTTTATTATCATTACGCTTAACAAACTTATAGTTAACACCCAACGTCAAGTTTTGTATTGGATGCAATCTAAAATCTGCTTCTAAGTCAAATTTAGGTTTAAATAATATTGCTCCAGTTAGATCACTTTTAGAAGTCCAGTTTCGATAAACAGTAGCTACAGAGAAGTCAAAAATCTTTTTATAGTCATACTGAACTTTTGCACCAACGTATGCATTTTTCGTATCAGCATTTGCAAAAACTGTAGCAGGAAAATCTATTTGATTTATTTCTTGGAACAAATCATCTTTTAGTTTTTGATACCCTCCGTATATGGTAAACCACATTCCATTAATAGGAGAACCTTGAAAACCGAGGCTTGCATTAAGCTGCTCATAGCTATCTCTATTATTTTTATTAATTAAGGTGTATGGAGCTAGCTCTTCCATCCTAGTAAAATCGGACTTTATACGGCCTCCTGTTGCTTTAGCATATAATTTGTAATGATCTGCTAAAGTCAGCTCTGCAGATACGTCTGGAGCAACTAGAAAGCTCTCTCCATGGCTAAACCCTAAATCAATATGAGCTCCTAATCTAAACTTCCAGTTATCTAATGTTAACCCATAATATGGATTCATATCAAAAGTGGTACTATTTTTAGTATCACTACCAGATATCACTCTATTAAACATCGCTAGATCTAGTCCTATAGCATTATCTGTATCTATATCAGTTCTTAATTTTGCTGTTGTGTTTAAAGATGTCTCTTTTAACTCTGGCTTAATAAAGTCGTACTGTCTTTGATAAATCCTAAATTGAGACTCTACATCATATTTTATAAAAATATTTTTGTCGGTAGACTTTACACCTACTGTAAAATCTCCAGAGTTGAAACGTTGCTTATTAGCATCTAGTCCCCCTCCAAGTTTCGGGATATAGACATTTTGTAAATCAGCAAAATTAAAGTTATTCACTTTATAACCAGCCTTTAGCTTTAATGTAGCTGCATTAAACTGATGTTCATATGCAATACTTCCAAAAGTTCTATAGTAGAATGCATCCCATTTCGCAGCATCTTTAGAATAATACTGATCTAACTTTCCACTCATTCCATAAGAAGTAAAGTCTAAAGTCAACCTATCTTTTGGAGACATTAAGAATGTGTAGTGTCCCCTTGCATCTAAATTTCCATAGTTACCAAATCCAAATCTTAAGTAACCCAACTTAGATAATTGTTCTACTTCTGGTGCTACCATAGGATTAACCAAGGAAACCGAATAAGAACGTGGCTGAACAGCATTAAAATCATACTCAACCTTTTTAGGCGTGATATTAGGCTCTTCCACTCTGGGCAGAACATTTACTTTAGTAGTACTTTCAACTACAGGGTTATACTCCCTTTCTACAACAACTGTTCTATTTAAAGTCGTATCTTTTTTTGCTATCTGGGCTTTTAGCGGACTATAACTTATCAACAATAGTCCAGCACATGCTATAAATATATTCTTTTTCATTCTTCTACTTCTGTTTTAAGTTTCGCTAAGCGCTCAGTAATCATTCCTGCAATTTCATCTTCAGCCTGATAATTTTGCTGTAAGCTTAATAAATATTGTCTAGCTTCTAAATCTCTACCCTGTGCTGCATACACATCAGAAAGTAAGATAAAACCTTTAGCTAACCAATATGCGTGTGGCGTACTTTGCTCTATAAACTGCACAAGCTCTTTCTCTGCACTATCATATTTTTTGCTATTAAAGTAAATATCAGCCACCAAGAATTTAGCTTCAGCACCATAAAGAGTTCTAGTATCTAACGACACCTCTTTTAGGTCTTTCAAAGCACTTGTAACATTGTTTTGAGCTAAATAAGATTTTCCACGGTAGTACAATGCTTCATTCTTTAACTCTGGGGTTAACTTACTTATATTTAGAACTCCTGTAGCTGCATCAATCACTTCCGATACATCTTTTAGATATACAGCAGAATGCAATCGACCTACTAATGCATATTCTAATCGCTCATTAGAAGTTGTTTTAGCTTCAAGCTTTCTAAATAAGTCTAATGCTTTTGCATAATCTTGATTTGCATATACAAGCTCTGTTTGCATTACTAACCCCTCCTCATAGTAGGGATTATCTGGATATTTCAATAACTCACTTGTGTGTATTAATACTTTCTCATTATGTTGCTTCTGCTTATTTAACACTGATAAATAATAATGTGCATTAAGACTAAATGCTCCGTTAGGGTAACTTGCAAGGTATCGTTCAAAGCTAGCTTCTGCCTCCTCGTTTTGTTTACTCATATAGCGTTTTTCTGCAGCAATATAAGTTAATGAATCTTGTTCTGTTGGTTGTAATTTTATTCCACCCGGAACAGAAGATGCTAACGTAGCAAACTCATCAACTCTATTCAAATCAACATAAAGAGATTTTAAATCTTTCATTGCCATCTTAGCCTCATCACTACCAGGATACTTTTGCAATACCTCTTTATAAGTTCTAATAGCCTCATTGTAATTTCCAGACTGATAATATAGAAGTCCTATTTCTGCAGCAGCCTTTCTGCTATACGGACTATTAGGAGCATTAGAAATTAGTCTATTAAAAGCATCTATAGCTTTATTGTTTTGTCTAAGCTGTACATAAGCTCTACCCTCTTCATATTGAGATTGAGCCACATATGGCGATGTTGGGTACTCATTTACAAGTCTATTAACAATATTAATTTTATCAGCATATTGTTTTTGCAAGCCTGCAACTAATGCTAACTGATAAAGAGAATAATCTCCTACAGCAGCATCTGTATTTAATGCTCTAGTATAATTACCTCTAGCTTGAACAAAAGCTCTTTTTTGCAAATAACAATCTCCACGTCTATTAAATGCATCTGCTAGAGCTAACCTGTTTGCTCCTGTTTCATGTTCTGTATAAGTAGCAAATAGAGACTCAGCCTCCTCATATTTTTTATTGTTAAACGAAATATATCCTAAGTTATAGAAAGCCAATGCATACATTTCCCCCGACTTTCTAGGTGTTAGAGAAAGGTAGTCTCTAAAATTTCGAGTAGCCTCAACATCCTTCCCTAATTTATAATATGATTCTCCTCTCCAGTAAGCAGCCTCAGCACGAGTTTCTCTATTATATTGACCTAGGCCTAATGATTTAGAGAAGAAATCAATTGCTTGATAATAGTCTTGATTAGCAAAAGACTCTGTTCCTAACTGGAATAGTATCTTTTGTTTAGCTTCAAGAATACGCCTTGATGGATTTGAAATTCTATTTATACTCTTCAAAGCTGCATCATAGCTTCTTGTACTCATATACAATTCAGCCAAATAGTCGCTTACTTTATCAATATATACAGAGTTTGGATACTCCTCTATAAATCGTTCAAAAGCATTAACCGATTCACCAAAAGCAGAGAATGATGTTTCATGTACATTTAAAGCATAATTATAAAGCGCTTTTTCTCTAACTTTATCATTACCATTCATAGAAGCAGCCTGTTGGAAAGCCATTCGAGCATTTGTTCTATCCGATAGATTTAGATAAGATAACCCTAAATGTAAGTAAGCATTTTGACTTAACTCATCATTACCATTAGCAGCATCTCCAAAAGCATTAACAGCCTTACTATAAATACCAAGCTTGTAATAAGACATTCCTAGTTTATACATAGCAGACCTATTTAAAGCCTTACCATTGTCTAGGCAAATGTTAAAGTTTTTAATTGCCTTTTCAAACTGGTTAAGCGCAAAGCTAGACTCAGCTAAAATTCTATTCATTTCAAGTCTCTGCTTTCCATACGTATTACTTAACAAGTAATTTTCTGCAACATTCGAAGCCTTTTGATATTCCCCTTGAAAGTAGTAACAAGAGGCAATATAGTAAGGAACCAAGCTCCCATACTTAATATCTTCTTGTAAGTTTAAAAACCCTTTAAGAGCCTCACCATAATCAGCCTCCATATATCTAATATAAGACATATAGTATTGACTATCTTTTCCGTACTTCTTGCTTTTATATTGTAATATATCAAACCATGTTGCTGCAAGGCTATGGTTACCAGTCTTTAAATTACTTATAGCGTAACGGTAAACATTATCTTCTGCATCAGCTTTTGATAAAAGATCAAAGTCAACACCATTATAATAAGCAATAGCATTTTCATAGTTCTCATTAAAGAAATAGGCCGAGGCTAAAAGACTATTAACCTCATTTATATGTGGTGAATCTGGATTCTCTTCCAAGTAGCTCAGTAAGGTCTCAATTCTATTATTGGACTTCAACTTATAGTTAGCCACTACTAACATATACTCAGCCTCTTGCTTAAGGGTTAAGTCTTTGTTTTTCTTTATAAAAGCCTCAAGAGATGGTATTGAAGCTGCATAGTTTTCTGTTACAAATAAAGCTTGTCCTTCTTTGTACAGCCTATCCAAACTAGTTATATTAGTACTAGTTTGAGCTCCTAAAGCCAAAGGCACACTACATAGAATAGCACAAACCCCTTTTATTATTCTTTTACTCATAAGTATAATTTATTACCTATTATATTACTATTAGAACAATTTATTTACAAAATGTTTTTATCTTTTAGTATCGAAAGTCCTTTTTTAATAGAATCTAATCCAAAATCATCTATTTGAATCTCTTCTTTAGAGATAAAAAAAGACTCAGATATATCGTCTCGCCCTATTGGATTATTACTATTTTTCACTTTACACAAATAAAACAAGTCCAATGTATGGACTAAAAAGCCACTATACAAATATAAGTTAGGCAGTGAAAACAAGAATTCAGATTTTTCTACTTGCAGATTAGTCTCTTCATATACCTCTCTTTTTACTGCTTCTTCTCCTGTTTCATACATATCTACAAATCCACCAGGTAGATCAAGAGTTCCCTTTGCAGGATTATTAGCTCTTCTACACACTAAAAGTTGTCCTCTCTCATTCATAATAACTGCAACTGTTGCAGCCGATGGATTAAAGTAATAAGTAAAGTTACAATCTAAACATTCTTTAGATTTTTCATTGTTTACAATAAATCTTTCGGACCCACATTTAGGGCAATATCTGAATAATGCTAATGGATGATTCATATCAATATATTTGTGATAAACAAAAATAGTAAATTATACCATAAAGCTTTACATTCGTATAATAATATAAATTAATGATATAATATAATATCCTACCACCTTGACTTTAAAACCTACAAAACAACTATGAAATTAAAAAAGTATTTCGCATCGCTTATCCACTTTTTCTATCCACCATTATGCTTTGTGTGTAAAGAAGCTCTACTAAATCAAGAAAAGTACATTTGTACAGCTTGCCTTTGTAAAGCTCCTATCATTAGAGCCGAAATGCAACACCACATAGAAACCCTATTTTGGGGTATTATTCCTATCCAAAGAAGCTCTACACTTTGGTATTATAATAAAGGTTCCGACTATGCACACCTAATACATGCTATAAAATATGAGAATCAGCCCTTATTAGCACAATATTTAGGAGAAATGTTGGCAAATCAAGAGTTGAAGAGTCTCTTTTTTAATGATATAGATTTTATCGTTCCAATACCTGTGCATAAGGACAGACTAAAACAGAGAGGTTATAATCAGGCAGAACAAATAGCCGTAGGAATTAACTTAGCAACTAATATTCCAATCGATACAACATCAATTATTAAAGAGACTGCAACACAGTCACAAACCAGTAAAAGTGGATATGAGCGGCATCTTAACCCTCTTAAAAGCTTCAAGGTTACCGATCATAGTAAATTCATAAATAAACACATATTGTTAGTAGATGATGTTATTACTACAGGTGCTACTATTATGGCTTGTGCAGAGGAACTGCTTGATACTCCTGGTATTAAAATATCTATTATGTCTATTTGCGCTAGTAAATAACCATAATAAATGAGGGGTAGTTAGCTATAGCTAACTACCCCTCATTTATTATAGTTCAAATTACTGTTATTTTACTTCCCAAGTATTATTACTTAACATTACATCAGTTATTGTTCTTGATTTCTTTTTAGCTTTAACAGCCTCAATTTGCTCATAAATACAGTCGTCATAACATGGTGCTGTTATATCTCTGATTACACCAAAAGCTACAGGCAGATCTGTACCATCCATATAAGCTAATTTCATTTGAAGCGTTTTATCAATGCAATGTGCATCATGTATAAGCACATCATCTATAGTATAACCGTTTTCTCCAAGTTTTACAGACTTAATACTAAAGCCATCTTGAACTAGCCCATACTCGTTTTCAGGACCATATAGCATTGGTTTTCCATGCTCTAAAAAGATTGCATTTTTAGCTCTATTATCTTTAGTAGCAACAAAAGATTGAGAGCCATTATTAAATATTACACAGTTCTGTAGTACCTCTACCACAGATGCTCCTTTGTGTTTTGCTGCTTTCAATAACACATCTACAGATGTAGGTCCATCTACGTCAACACATCTAGCAAAGAAACGCCCTCTTGCACCAAAAACCAACTCTGCTGGTCTAAATGGGTCTTCAATCGTTCCATATGGAGAAGATTTTGAAACAAATCCTCTAGGAGAAGTAGGAGAGTACTGCCCTTTTGTTAACCCGTATATTCTATTATTTAATAAAACGATATTGATATTAACATTACGACGAATGGCATGTATAAAATGGTTTCCACCAATAGCTAAAGCATCACCATCGCCAGAGATTTGCCATACAGATAAATCAGGATTAGCCACTTTTACTCCTGTAGCAATTGCTGCTGCACGCCCATGTATAGTATGGAAACCGTAAGTACCCATATAGTAAGGAAGTCTAGAAGAACAACCAATACCAGAAATTACAGCTGTTTTATGTGGGGGAACTCCCAACTCTGCCATAGCTTTATGTAAAGAGTTCAACAATGCATAATCTCCACATCCAGGACACCAACGTACTTTTTGTGGGTTCTTAAAATCTGCAGCTTTATATACTAGATTTGTCATGTTATTTCTCCTCCATTATTTTAGTTAATTCTTCCACCAATTCGTTTACCTTAAATGGCTGACCTTCTATTTCATTGTATTGGTCTACCTTTAACCCATTAAACTTACCTCTTAATAAGAGAGCTAACTGTCCGCTGTTTTGCTCAATAACAATTACCTTTTTATACTTGCGAAGTATTTCTTCTGTATTTTTAGGGAATGGATTAATAAATTTAAAGTGGGCTTGAGCAACTTTATTACCTTGTTTTCTCATCTCCTCTGCTGCAGAGTAAATATGTCCATATGTACTTCCCCAACCAACAAGTAAACACTCTGCATCTTTATCTCCCTCAAGCTCTAACTCTGGAATACAGTTTGCTATGTAGTCTACTTTTTCTTGCCTTAAATTCACCATTAACTGATGATTCTTTGGGTCACTACTTATTGCACCAGTCACAGAATCTTTTTCCAAACCACCTAAGCGATGCTCAAAACCCTCCATGCCAGGATATGCCCAATATCTAACTTTGTTTGTTTCTTCACGCAGATATGGAGCCCATTTTCCAACCATATCTGGAGTTACAGTGTGAGGTTTAATTGTTGGGTATTCTTTCAGATTAGGAATTCTCCAAGCTGCAGATCCATTTGCTACAAAAGCATCTGTCAATAAAACAACAGGAGTCATATGCTCTAGAGCTACTTTCACTGCCCAATACGCTGCATCAAAGCAATCTACAGTAGAAGAGGCTGCAACAACAACCATAGGACTCTCCCCATTACGTCCATACATAGCCTGTAGCAAATCAGTTTGCTCCGATTTAGTAGGCATCCCTGTAGAAGGGCCACCTCTTTGCACATCAACAACAACTAAAGGTAACTCTGCCATTACAGCCAGGTTCATAGCCTCACTCTTTAAACAAACACCTGGTCCAGATGTAGTTGTTACACCTACATTACCAGCAAAAGAAGCACCTACAGCACTAGCACAACCAGCTATTTCATCTTCACATTGCACTGTGATAACACCTAACTCTTTAAGCTTAGCTAGTTCATGTAAAATATCTGTAGCAGGGGTTATGGGGTAAGATCCTAAGAAAAGCTGCAAGTTTGCTTGCTCTGCACCTGCAACTAAGCCATAAGCCGTAGCAAGATTTCCATTAATATCCATATAGTGCCCTTTTTCTTGCTTCATCTTAGGCTCAATACGATAAGTTGATACAGAAGCATGAATATTGTGTCCATAATTATAACCATCGTTCAAGACACGGATATTAGCTTTACAGATTTCAGGTTTTTTACCAAACTTGTCTTTTATATACTCCTCTGCCTGCTCTAAGGGTCTATTAAACAACCAACATGCTAAGCCTAAGGCCATCATGTTTTTACTTCTCAAAATCGTTTTATTATCAAACCCAAAATCTTTTAATGATGTTTGACACATTGAAGATATTGGAGCCTCAACTACTTCATTCGATAGACCTAGCTCTTTAAAAGGGTCTTTTGTTTTAAACAATGCCTTCTCTAAATCCTTGTCAGTAAAGCTATCTGAGTCAATAATAATTGCTGCATGGCGAGATAAATGAGCTACATTCTTTTTCAACGCTGCAGGATTCATCGCAATTAAGACATCGCATAAATCTCCACTGGTATATATTTTATTAGCACCTACATGCACTTGAAATCCAGAAACTCCACCAAGAGTTCCTTGTGGGGCACGAATTTCGGCAGGATAGTCGGGGAATGTAGCTATATCGTTACCTAGAAAGGCCGATATGTTAGAAAAAATAGTACCAGCTAGCTGCATACCATCTCCAGAGTCACCCGCAAAACGAATGACTATACCATCGACATCCTTAATCATTTTGTCATTTGCCATAATATCTTTGTTTTAATTTAAGGTTATTACGAGTATATGCCTAAAAAGCATTATAACAAATATCATAAACAATAAGTCATAAAACAAAGTCTTTAGACTATAAATGCCCTATATATGTTATAAAGAATACTTTCATATATAGGTTGAGGCATTTGAAGGTATAAAAATCTAATCACAACAGTTAAACAGACCAAAATATTACAATAACCTATTAAACTATAATAGGATAGGGAGGGGGGGTAAGCTTTACTTAACAGGATGCCTCTTCATTATAGTAAAGTAAGAGTTCGTAAAAGCTGATAAACTTTTATAACCTACTTTATAGGCAACTTCTGTAAAAGTATATTGATTAGTATCTATTAATTCTATACTTTTTAAAATACGAATTAACTGTACATATTTTTTTAACGTTACCCCTGTTTCTCTTTTAAAAGTACGTTGTAAAGTACGAATAGACATTCTAGCAATATTCGCAAGTTCGTCTGTAGATAAGTTATATTTATAGTTTTGATTTATGAAGTGACATACAGGAGTTAAACGCTGATCTTTAGGAATTGGAATTTCTAAAGAGCTGTTTTCTTGGTAAAAATGAGGTAAACTAATTAATACAGCTTTTAAAAATACTGATTGCTCTTCATTAGATTCATCTAATTTATTCCATTTTGAAGCATAAGCTAACATTTCACTTAATACAGAAGGAGCCGAGAATACTTGAACATCTCTATAAAAATCTTTTTCAGGAGCAGACTTAAATAATAAAACTTTTAAAATAACAGTTTTAGCATCTGAAGTAGTCCGATGCAACGTGTTTGATGGAATCAAAATAACGTGATTCTGTGGTACAAAATAGACTTTTTGATCTATGTGAAAATACTGATATCCTTCTTCAACATATGTTAGTTGATAAAAACTATGTACATGAGAGTATTTCTCATGCTGCCAGTTATTTTCAAACCAAACATAAGCATCTGTCGAAATGTTATCAACAAAATGGCATTTTGCTCCATTATCTATCAATTGCTCCATGTATATATTGTCGTTTTAGATGTAATTAATGGCAAATCTAATAAAAGCGACAGTATTACCTTTGTATTCTAGTAATAATTACAGAATTCAATAGATTTTATTATGAGTAAAAAAAACAAAATAGGCTTAACACTCCTTAGTGTATTAGTTGTTATTCTAATAGCAGGAGGACTCAGAGCCCCAATGACAGCTGTCAGTCCAGTTTTAAACGAAATGATAGCAATATTTAATCTTAGTACACTAGAGGGTAGCCTCTTAACATCAATTCCTTTAATTGTTTTTGCGAGCTGTTCTGTTCTAATAAGTAAGTTTGCTGTCAAAACAAACATCAACTACAGTTTAATTTATTCACTACTATTCCTAATTGTTGGCCTTTATCTGCGTGTCAGTGGAAGCACTTCAATGCTATTTCTAGGCTCTTTCTTGATAGGTTTAGGTATATGCATTGGTAATGTTTTAACACCAGCATACATTAAAAAGATTTTCCCTAATAAAGTAGGGGTTATGACAGGAGTATTCTCTGTAGCCATGAATTTAATTGCAGCAGCTGCTGCTGGATTAAGTATTGCAATAGGGCAATGGACAAACATGGGTTGGAAAGGATCACTAGGAATTTGGACTGCTTGGGGTCTTGTTGCACTAGTAGCAATTAGTATTGAAACCATTATTAATAGGAATAAACCATCTGCAACACAAAAGACACAAAGTAAAACAACTGGTGCAAATAGCTTTAATGTATTTAAGTCTAAGCAAGCTTGGAGTATTAGTATTTTTATGGGGATACAATCACTAGTTTATTATTGCCTCGTAGCACTTTTACCCGTAGTACTGATAGATTATGGCATGAAAGAGTCTGAAACAGGTATTGTTTTATCTGTTATTCAGTTAGCTATGTTACCTGTTATGTTTGTTAGCCCTATTATTGCTACAAAAATGAAAGATCAAAAAGTTATGATTTATATGGTCGGCATATTAATGTTCTTAGGTATTTCGATGTTAACAGTATTAAAAGCAGACTTCATTTATTTAACCGCAATAGTAATTGGTATGGCAAGTGGATTAGCTTTTAGCCTATCTATTCTTTTCTTCTCACTAAAAAGTAGGACTATGGATGGAACCATTAAAATTTCAGGTAAAGCACAATCTGTAGGATATTTAATAGCAGCCTTTGGGCCACCTATTTTCGGTGTACTATACGATTGGGATAGCTCTTGGAAAGCTTCATTTTGTTTTCTATTAATTATGATAGTTATTATGACTATTTCTGGTCGTAAAGCTTCTAAACCGATATATATAGAAGATAATTAATTGACATATTAACTAGCAAGTTATCAAAAGTCCTAGGGTAGATTACACTTAGGACTTTTTTATATGTTCTCATTTTGAATCACAAATTACTCTATGTGTATATGCTATAGTAGCCTTTCTTACTACAAACCCGTATTACTGAGAGCCAAATAGCGAAAACAAATATATACACAAAGTCTAATAAGGGAAATTAGTTGAAAAGGATAGTACCAAATGTATCTTTATAAACTCTGAATCAACATAAAACAGTAATCAAGGGTGGGAGGAGTTCAAACAACATAGAGGGAGATCTAAAAAAGAAATCATTCAAAGTAGTCTCGCCGGGAATCGAACCCGGATCTAAAGTTTAGGAAACTTCTATTCTATCCGTTGAACTACGAGACCATATGATTATGGGCTACAAATATACACTTTTAATCATATTTCACCAAGTAGAGAGTATCAATTAGTAGCAGATATTACACTTATAAAAAAGTCATAACGACAACAACTTCTCTTATTGCCGATGTGCCTTATGCATGTCGGCAATGTGCCTGAGGTTAGTTGCCGACATACCTTGTGTTAGTCGGCAATGTATAATCAGTATAACACCATTATAATTATAAAGAATCGACATAAAAAAAGTGGGTAACTCAATATGAGTTACCCACTTTCTATTTTTAAAGCTAGCTCTCTAAATTATTTAATAATTTTAGCGAAAGCAGCATCTGTAAAGTATTTAGAGAATTCTAAATCTGTAGCAGCTTTCTTAGCTAATGTACGATCTTTAGCAATTGCTTTAGTTAAGTTATCAACCACCATTGAAGTGTTGTTTGTTCTAGCACCTAAAACAGCTTTTAAGTAATCTGTATAAGCATCAGCATTCTCAACATTATTCAATGTGTTTTTAGCTTTGTTGTAATCTTTTGCAAGGATTTGAGCTAGAGCAGCACTGTTTGTGTTAACGTCACCGAAAGAACGAACAGCTTTGTCATACTCACCTTCAGCTACATATAAGTTACCCATAGCTTCGTTGAAATCTTTAGCACCAGCACCCTTACCTAAATATGATGCAGCAGCATCTTTATTAGATTTAGTTAGAGCGATAAGACCAAGGTTTACACTTACTTCTGGAGCAGCTTCAATAGAATAAGCTTTATTAAAGTAAGATTCTGCCTTAGCTAAGTTACCAGCTTGGAAAGCTAGTTTACCTAAGTTGTTAAAACCACGGTAATCTCTTGGGTATAATTCTGTTGCTTTTGTGTAGATAGTAGCTTGCTCATTAACATTATTAGTTAAAGTAGCAGCGTAAAGTAATTCTTCTACATTAAGTTCTTTAGCATTGTTTTTCGCTAACTCAGCAATTTCCTCATCAGATTTACCGATAATTTCGTAATTAAGAGTCAAACGAGTACGTCTTAATTGAGGAAGTACTTCTTGAGCTAAAGTAGAATAAACAGAAGAGATGTTTTTAATTTCTTGCTCTCTTTGTTCTGGGTTAGAGTACATAGAAAGAACACGTAAGATAAGGTCTTTATCTTGAATGTTTGATTGAGAAACTAATTCTTTAAAACCTTCCCAGTCTTGAGCTGTATATTTAGCATCAACTGGAGCATCTAGTTTTGCTCTCTTAAGATTTCTGTTTACTAAATTTGCTGTGTTTTTTTCACGGTTTTTAGCTAAGCCTTCGTTAAGCTTAATACCACCATCAGGAGAAGCGTATGCAGAAACTTCTACATTAGCGATTCTTTTGTTTTCTGATAAAGCGATGTTTTTAGCTTCAGTGTTGAAGTTAGTAGCTTTTTTAAGCTCGCTTGAACGGATGTTAGCTTGTTGAATAAGGAACATAATGTTTTCCTTATAAGCTTCTTTAATAATTCTTTGGAACTCGTCTTCACCTAGTGCAGCATTTGCAGAAGCAACTGTGTTGTTAATCAACTGAGAAGTTGAAATAACACCATCAGCTATTCTAACAGCAGGAATAGTTAATTTTTTCTTTCCTTTTTTAGCTGTGAACTCTAAGTATAAGCCTGAATTAGCCATTTCTGGAACATAATCAAATTCAGCTTTCATTGTATAGTTACCACCAAATTTGTAAGAGATAGCTTGGTTATTACCTTCTACTTTTTCACCTTGGAATACAGCAGTTTTACCTTTAGCTTCTCCACCTTTCCATTTAAGGATAGGAGTAACCTCAACAATTGCATTTTTGTTAAAGTATTTTTCAGGGAATTTTCCGTTAATAGTCACAGGTACTTTACCACCTACTGCTTCAAGAACAGCTGGAGTTGTTGTAAAGTAGTCTGATGAAAGGCTTCCCATCTTACTTCCGCAAGAAGAAAGCACTACAACTAATGCCATAATAAATGGCAGATACAACTTTTTAGTCATCATTGGCTTAAATTTAATGTTTATAATCTCATACAAAGATATTAAATACAAAGTGTAACTACAAAAAGTATTCAACATCAAATGCGAGTAAAATTAATATTTTTTATCTACTCTAATTCTTTTATTATCATTATTCTACTCGAAAAGTAAAATAACAATCATTTTTATACTAATTTACTTATTTCTTGGGTGATATTCCAAAATTTCTTGACGAATTCTTGTTTTATCTAAATGGGTATAAATTTCAGTTGTCACAATAGATTCATGTCCTAACATACTTTGTATTGCTCTTAGATTTGCTCCTCCTTCAAGTAAGTGAGTAGCAAATGAATGCCTAAAAGTGTGAGGGCTTACATTCTTTCTAATTCCTGATTCACTGGTGTATCTTTTTATAATATTAAATATCATTACCCTAGATAAGCTTTTTCCTCTTCTATTAAGATATAGTATATCTTCAAATCCTTTTTGAACAGGCATTAAATTTCTTACATAGAGATAGTTTTTGATTTCATTTATAGCTTTCCCTGATATTGGTACAAGCCTCTGCTTTTTACCTTTCCCATCTACCATTATGAACTCCTCTTCAAAGTAAATATTTGATATTTTTAAACCCGTTAATTCCGACACACGCAAGCCACAGCTGTATAGAGTCTCTATAATAGCACGATTTCTCTGCCCTTCGTCTGTGCTTACATCAACACAGGCAATTATACGATCGACTTCATCTAATGATAGAACTTCGGGAATTTTAAATCCTATTTTAGGAGTCTCTAATAAGCTAGAAGGGTCATTTTCTATGATACCCTCCATTAATAAGTAGCTAAAAAAAGATTTTACTCCTGAAATAATTCTTGCTTGAGAGCGAGGGTGTATTCCAATGTCATGAAGACCAGCAACAAAGCTGTGCAAATCATTTAAAGACAAATTAAAAATAGGGGTGTTTTCTGCTCTACAAAATGATACAATCTTTTCTAGATCAGACATATATGCTTCCAAAGTATTCTCAGATAGAGACTTTTCTAATTGAAGATATTGCTTATATTCCAAAACAACTGTAGAAAGTTGTTTGTTATTGAGTGAAAAATCTGTTTTTACCATAAAATTTAATATCTTTGCAAGATAATATCAATTTCTAAACAAAGATATCAAATAAGATACGATTATAGAAAATGAAAGTTCTCATTATTAATGGACCAAACATCAATTTAGTAGGAAAACGTGAACCTACGATATATGGAGTCCAATCTGTCAAAGATTATTTTAAACATTTGGTTAAGACATATCCTGACATTGACCTATCATATTTTCAATCAAATATCGAAGGAGAACTAATAGACAAGATACAAGAAGTTGGATTCTTATATGATGGTATTATTCTTAATGCCGGAGCATATACACACACTTCAATTGCTCTTTTAGATGCCATTCGAGCAGTTCCCGCACCCGTAATCGAAGTACATATTTCAAACACACAAGCCCGAGAAGCTTATAGGCATCACTCTATGATTGCCGCTGGCTGTAAAGGAGTAATCTGTGGTTTTGGCTTAAAATCCTACCAACTTGCCCTTGAGGCCCTTATTGACTAATGAATTAATTTTTAAATTGAAAAATTTTAAATATAAATATAATTATTATGATGCTCAAACAAACTAAAATAGTAGCTTCTATCTCGGATAGACGTTGCGATGTAGATTTCATCAAACAACTTTATGAAGCTGGTATGAACGTAGTTCGTATGAATACTGCGCATGCCTCACAAGAAGGACTTGAAGTACTTATTGAAAATGCTAGACAAGTATCAAATAGAATTGCTCTTTTAATTGATACAAAAGGTCCAGAAGTAAGAACTACTGCTTGTGAAAACTCAATTGACTATAAAACAGGAGAGCAAGTTACTATCGTAGGAGATCCTGCTAGAACTACAACAAAAGAGTGTATTGCAGTTTCTTATCCAGGTTTTGTTAATGATGTAAATGAAGGATACCATATTCTTATCGATGATGGTGAAATCGATCTAAAAGTTATAAAAAGAGAAAATAACAGTTTAGTTTGTGAAGTAATGAACGACTCTACGCTTTCAAGCCGTAAGAGTGTTAACGTTCCAGGAGTACGTATTAACTTACCTTCATTAACAGAAAAAGATAAAAGCAATATACTTTTTGCTATTAAAAAAGACATTGATTTTATAGCACACTCTTTCGTTAGAAACAGACAAGATATCTACGATATCAAAGAAATTCTTGACGAACATAATAGCGATATCAAAATTATAGCTAAAATTGAAAATCAAGAAGGTATTGATAATATTGATGAAATTATTGAACACGCAGACGGTATCATGATTGCACGTGGTGATTTAGGTATTGAGGTTCCTCAAGAACGTATACCTGGTATCCAACGTATTATCATTAAAAAATGTATCCTTGCTAAAAAGCCTGTTATTGTAGCAACACAAATGCTTCATACAATGATTGGAAACCCACGTCCAACACGTGCTGAGGTTACAGATATTGCAAATGCTATTTACTATAGAACAGACGCTCTTATGTTAAGTGGTGAAACTGCTTATGGTAAATATCCTGTTGAAGCTGTTAGAACTATGGCTACTATTGCTGCACAAGCTGAAGCTGATAAATTAGACGAAAACGATATTAAGGTTCCATTAGTTAATCCTGATGTTACTGCATTCTTAGCTAAACAAGCTGTTAAAGCTTCACAGTTAATGAAGATTGGAGCAATTATTACAGATAGCTTTAGTGGTAAAACAGCGCGTAACCTAGCAGCATTCCGTGGTAAATGTCCTGTACTTGCTATCTGTTACAAAGAGAAAACTCTGCGTCACTTAGCCCTATCATATGGTGTAGAAGCTATGTTTATGCCAGAAAAAGCAAATGGACAAGAATACTACTTTGCAGCACTTCAACACCTTTTAAATGAAGGTCGTCTTTCTGAAGATGAAATGGTTTGCTACTTAAGTGGTGGTAAAAGAAACACTAAAACTTCTTTCTTAGAAATAAACACTGTTGGAGACGTTCTTGAGAATGAAGGAAAAGAGTATGTATTACCTAATAAAAACCGTTATCTATAAATAACAAACTTTATTAATGACAAATTCCGAGGCTTTGGATCGCTATATAGAAGAACATAGCGACAGCGAAAACGATTACTTAAAAGCCCTAATAAGGGCTACTCATGTTAATCTTTTACGTCCTAGAATGGCCTCTGGACACATACAGGGGCGAATCTTGAAAATGTTAACTCAAATGATTCGCCCTAACTATATCCTAGAAATAGGAACCTATAGTGGCTACTCTGCTCTATGTATGGCCGAAGGACTACAACCAGAAGGAAAACTCTACACTTTTGAAATTAATGATGAGCAGGAGGATTTTACACGCCCTTGGCTAGAAAACTCTCCCTATGCTAAACAAATAGAGTTTATTATAGGAAATGCCCTTGAAGTAGTACCTAAATTGGGTATAACTTTTGATATGGCATTCGTAGATGGAGACAAAAGAGACTATATTGCTTATTATGAGATGGTTCTAGCCAATTTATCAAAAGGTGGATATATACTAGCTGATAATACACTATGGGACGGACATGTGACAGAAACACCAAAGGACAATGACTGGCAAACTATTGGTATAAAAGCTTTCAATAACTATATTGCAAATGACAAAAGAGTTGAAAAAGTTATATTACCTTTGCGCGATGGCTTAACAATGATTAGAAAATTGTAAAATTATATATGGAAACAACAAGACAAGAAAGAATATCTAGACTTATACAGAAAGAATTAGGTGAACTTTTTTTACTTCAAACAAAAGCTACAAGAGGTGTTATAATATCTATTAGTGGTGTTAAAATCAGCCCAGATCTAAGTATAGCAAGAGTATATTTAAGTATTTTCCCTAATGATAAAAGAAGTGAGCTTTTAAAAGCTATTTCAGAAAATGCTAGTCAAATACGCTTTGACTTAGGTAAAAGAGTTCGTCATCAGTTAAGAATTATACCTGAATTAAAATTCTTTATTGACGATTCTTTAGACTATGCTGCTCGAATAGAAGAATTATTAAAGTGAAACTAGAATTGAACATAGCTTTGCGTTATCTTTTTTCCAAAAAGAAGCATAACGCAATCAATGTTATATCGACAATATCAATCTGTGGAATAGCTTTAGCAACACTTACCCTTATATGTACCTTATCGGTATTTAATGGTTTTCAAGACTCTGTTGCTAGCTTCTTCACAGCATTTGACCCTGAGTTAAAAGTCATGCCACAACAGGCTAAGTTTATTCAGGTAGATTCTCTTTTACTTAAAAAAATCCAATCGGTAAAAAACCTAGATAAATACACTGTTACTTTAGAGGAAAATGCAATGGTGAAATTTAAAGACAACCAAAATATGGTTACTTTAAAAGGCGTTGATGAGTACTTTCACCATGTAACAGATATCAATACATTACTTATTGGTAAGGGTGTTTTTAAACTGAAAGATAGTGTAGTAAACTACGGTATTCCCGGAGTTGAACTTGCAGGAAACCTTAGTACAGGAGTCTATTCAGCCTTCCCTCTTGAAATTTATGCTCCTAAAAAAGGCCGCGTAAACATGGCTAACCCATCTTCATCTTTCAATAAAAATTATTTATACCTTCCAGGGGTATTATTTGCTGTTAACCAGCCCAAATATGATGCACATTACATTATATGCTCTCTTGATTTTGTAGAACAACTATATGGTTATCGGAACTTAGCAACAGCTATTGAGCTTAAATTTGAAGCTAACACAGATCTTAAACTGGCTCAAAAACACCTACAATCCCTACTTGGTTCAGAGTATAAGGTTTTGAATAGATACGAGCAACAAACCGATGTGTTTAATATAATGAAAGTTGAAAAACTAATATCGTATTTGTTTCTAACCTTTATTGTATTAATAGCTTCTTTCAATATTATCAGTTCATTATCAATGTTAATCATTGAAAAGAAAGAAGATATGCAAATTCTAATGAACTTAGGAGCTAGTAAAAAAAATATTTCTAAAATATTCCTGATAGAGGGAAGAATAATTACACTAATAGGAACCTTTATTGGCCTCTTCTTAGGGATATTACTGGTTTTAATACAAGACTACTTTGGTATAATAAAACTTGGAAGTGGGGGACAGTTCATCACCTCTACTTACCCTGTTAGTTTACAACTAACAGATGTTGTTATAACAGCTACAACTGTTATTTGTGTAGGATTTATTTCGGTAGCTTATCCAATTAGATACTTAAGTAAAAGAATTTTAGTTTAATATTTTTAATGCTTCTTTAATATAGTTATCAGCTATAAACATTCCACGATAAAAACTCTCCTTACCCCACACCCTACTTGCAATGTGGCTTTTTATATAAAGATCTAGTTGTGCCCTATCAAAGCCAGATAAGTTGACCTTAAGGTTGGATAACAAATTGTCTATTTTTAGTCTTAATACAGTATTTCTAATATGATAATCTGCAAAAAAAAGATCTATATTTGTACCATAGTTGATATCAATAAGAGCTTTATTAATAACCAAATATTGAGTTAGAATAAGGCTAAACTGTTCACTACTAAGTATCTCTAAAATATCTTTTATATTTTCAAAATACCTTGATGATGAGATCATTACATCTGGAACAATTCCTCCACCACCATTAATAGGCTTATTTAATATTTTTGAATAAAAAGTGTTTGACTTGTATTCTCTATTGCCCTTATAGTTATCAATGATAGATAACGGCTTATAAAATCGTTGAATACATCTACCCACTGGAGTATAATAATGAGCTATGGTTAAATTGATTCTAGAATTATCTGGCAACTCTATAGGTCGTTGTACTAAACCTTTACCATAAGTCTTTTGTCCTATTATAAGAGCTCTATCCCAATCTTGTAAGGCGCCAGCTACTATTTCACTGGCAGAAGCTGTTACACTATCTACTAAAACAATAAGATCTCCATACTGATATAATCCATTACCTTTTGCATAGAAGCTTCCAATATTCACTGCATTACCTTTTGCTGAAACGATTTCTTGCTTAGCTTGTAAAAATTGATTTGTAACAGATATAGATTCAGACAGAAGCCCTCCACCATTTCCTCTTAAATCTAAGATTAAATGCTTAAAGCCTTGCTTTATCAAGGTCTTCAAATGTGATTCAAAATCTTTCCCTGTGTCTTTGGTAAATCTAGCTAACTTAATATAACCTGTATCTTCATATACAAAAGATGCATCTATGCTAGAGACTTCAATTTTACCTCTTTTAAGAGTTAATTCAAAAGGCTCTGGTATACCATACCTTTCTAAAGTAAGAGCTATTTTGCTATTCTTTGGTCCTCGAAGAAGTTTTAATAGGTCTTCGTCTTTAGGTGGAATAGAGGCACCATTAATTTTGAATATCTTATCTCCTGCATGGAGCGAAGCATTTTCTGCTGGACTATTTGACAAAGTATTGATAACTAATAGGGTATCTTTTACTATTCTATACTCTAAACCTAAGCCATAAAATTTACCCTCCAAATACTCGTTATATACTTCAACATCATAAGCAGTCTGATAACTAGAATATGGATCTAGTTCTTTTATCATTCCATGAATTGCACTTTCTACTAGTTTAGACTCATCAATTGGCTCAACATAATATTGGTTTATCATGGTTTCGGCCAGCTGAAGCTTTTTTTTCAATTCATTAGAACTTTTTTGAGCATAGCTTACACAACAAGAACATAAGCTAAAAAAGAGAGCTAAAATTTTTAAGTATTTACTGTTCAAAGCTTGAAACCTTTAGGTATAAAACGACTAATATCTTTTCCATAAGCTAATAATTCCCTTACTACTGTAGAACTTATACAACTTAACTCTGGTTCTGTAAAAAGTAGTATGGTTTCTATACCTGTTAGTTTTCTATTTACATCAGCAATAGATTCTTCATATTCAAAGTCTTTAACTGTGCGTATTCCTCGAACAATAAACTGTGCATCAACAAGTTTAGCAAAGTCAACTGTTAGCGTATTGTATGAGCACACTTTAACTCGTGGGTTATCTTTATAAAACTGAATTATAGATTCTACTCTATTTTGAACAGAAAGATGAGCTTGTTTAGCTTCATTTACTCCTACTGCTATTATTACTTCATCCATAAAAGTTAATGCCCTTTTTACAATTGATTCATGACCAACTGTAAATGGATCAAATGTCCCTGGAAATATAGCTCTTTTCATACTATGCAATATCTTCTTCAACTACTAGATTTTCAATAATAAACTCTTGACGCTCTATTGTATTCTTACCCATATAGAATTCAAGTAAGTCATTTACAGAGTCTGTTTTTCTCCACTTAACTTGTTCTAAGGATATATTTTCATTGATAAAGTGCTTAAACTCATTGGGCGAAATTTCACCTAACCCCTTAAATCTCGTAATTTCAGGATTAGGACCTAAGTCTGATATAGCCTCAACTCGCTCCTCTTCGGTGTAACAATATCTAGTCTCTTTTTTATTCCTAACTCTAAACAAAGGTGTCTGTAAAATATACACATGTCCTTTTTTAATTAAGTCTGGGAAGAACTGTAAAAAGAAAGTTATTAGTAATAGTCTAATATGCATACCGTCAACGTCAGCATCGGTAGCAATAATTACTTTATTATAACGTAAGCCGTCTATCCCATCCTCAATGTTTAGAGCTGCCTGAAGAAGATTAAACTCTTCATTCTCGTACACAATTTTTTTAGTAAGCCCATAAGAGTTTAATGGCTTACCACGCAAACTAAAAACAGCTTGAGTATTGACATCTCTACTCTTGGTTATAGATCCACTAGCAGAATCACCCTCTGTAATAAAGATAGAAGACTCCTCTTGTCTATCTCCTTTAGAGTCGTTCAAATGTATCCTACAATCTCTTAGTTTTTTATTATGTAGGTTAGCTTTTTTTGCACGTTCACGAGCTATTCTAGTAACACCAGCTATAGCTTTTCGCTCTTTTTCTGACTCTTGTACCTTCTTTAAAAGTACATCCGCAACTTTCGTAAATTTATGCAAGTAGTTATCAACTTCTACTTTTATAAAATCTCCTACATATTTGTTTACCGTTGGCCCATTAGGGAACATATGTGTAGAGCCTAATTTAATTTTTGTTTGACTCTCAAACATCGGTTCCTCAACATTAATTGCAATAGCAGCTACAATACCATTCCTAATATCAGACAGGTCATGATTTTTGCCATAATAATCTCTTATCGTTCTAGCAATATGTTCTTTAAAGGCACTTTGATGTGTTCCTCCTTGGGTTGTATGTTGACCATTTACAAAAGAATAATACTCTTCACCATACTGAGAGATGTGAGTAAAGGCTATCTCAATATCCTCTCCTTTGATATGAACAATAGGGTAAAGAGGGTCAGAAGTTATATTATCATTTAATAGATCTTCTAATCCATTTTTAGACTCTATTTTTGTTCCATTGTAGTCTATTATAAGACCTGCATTCAAGTAAGTATAGTTTTTGAGCATAGTTTCTATATACTCATCCCTAAAACTATAGTTTATAAATAGAGTCTCGTCAGGGATAAAATGTATATAGGTACCATTCTTCTCTGTAGTTTGTTCAGTGGAATCTGATATTAGATTTCCTTTTTCAAAAGTAGCATGTCGAACTTTTCCTTCTCTATAACTTTTCACTTCAAAGTGTGCACTAAGAGCATTTACAGCTTTAATACCAACACCATTAAGTCCTACACTCTTTTTAAAAGCTTTACTATCGTATTTACCACCTGTATTTAATACACTGACAGCTTCTATAAGCTTTCCTTGAGGAATACCACGTCCAAAATCTCGCACAGTAACTTTCAAATCTTCTTGAATTTCTACGTCAATACGTGTTCCGGAATTCATTTTAAATTCGTCAATACTGTTGTCTAGAACCTCTTTTAATAATACATAGATTCCATCTTCTACAAAACTTCCATCACCAAGCTTACCAATATACATACCAGGCCTCGTCCGGATATGTTCCATATCACTTAGATGCCTAATATTATCATCAGTATATTCAACACTAGAATTTATCTTATTAGTTAAGTCCTCAGCCATAGTTTTAATCAGTTATAATTTTAGTAAAGGCTCTTCGCCTTTTGTGGTTTTCTGTATTAAAATAGCTCCATTGAGCTTGTACTTTATCATTGACTTCTAATTCTGGATTTGATTCTGCAAATTCAAAACCCAATTCTTTATACGCTGGAATCAAATCATAGAACAATAGAGCATTTACTCCTTTATTTTGATATTCTGGTTTCACAGCTACTAACAATAAGTCGAGCATTTTAGGGCGTTTAAAAAACAGTGCCTTCAACAGATGAAACCACCCAAAAGGAAACAGCTTTCCTTTTGCTTTTTGAAGAGCCTCAGACAATGAAGGCATTGATAGCCCTACAGCAACCAATTTATCATCTGCATCTACTACTAAAGAAATCATCTTTAAATCAACCAGTGGTAGATACATTTTAATATACTGGTCTATTTGACTCTGTGACAAAGGAGCAAAACCATATAAAGGCATATATGCCTCATTCATTAATTTAAAAATCTCCTGCCCGTAATCTTGTGCAAGCTTCTTTTTAGAGGTATATGGTTTTATTCTTAATTTGTACTTATGCATTACAATCTCAGATATACGCTTATGTTTATCTGGTATCTCATCAGGAATATAAATTTTAAATTCTACCCAATCAACATCTTTACCGTAACCTAAAGCATTCATATGCTTAGGATAATAAGGGTAATTGTAAATTGTAGCCATTGTGCTCAACTCATTAAAACCATCAACAAGCATTCCTTCTGCATCAAAATCTGTAAAGCCCAATGGTCCATGGATCGTATTCATGCCTTTCTCTTTACCCCATTGCTCAACAGCATTTAAAAGGGCTTTAGATACTTCTATATCATCTATAAAATCAATCCATCCAAAGCGTACTTTCTTCTGATCCCATACTTCATTTGCCTTACGATTAATAATTCCAGCAATTCGTCCTACAATGTTTTCCTCTTTATAAGCTAAGAAGAATACAACATCGCAATACTCAAAAGCTGCATTTTTAGGAGTAAATGTATTTAGCATATCATCAGCTAAATCTGGCACAGAATAGGGGTTATCTTTATAAAGCTCATAGTTAAAACGTATGAACTTTTTCAATTCTTTTTTTGACGTTACTTTCTTTATAATTACTGACATAGTTCTTATTTATATCTCAACAAAGATACTTAAAAAATAGATAAACAGTTATATTAACACCTCTGCAAAAGTTCTTAAACGCCTTGTATTAGGTATATGATATAACAAAAATATAATATAACAAAAATTCCTCCTTCAACTCTATTGATTGTTTTATTGCCATAACATAATGCTACAACAAAAAGCAAAATACTAGATATCACTAGTACACACATATCAATAAAAGTTATTCCAATAACTTTTAAGGGTGTTATTGTAGCTGTTGTTCCTAAAACAAAAAATATATTGAATAAGTTACTTCCCACAACATTACCTATTGCAATTCCAGGCCTTTTTTTCAGTGCGGCCACAATAGATGTTGCTAGTTCTGGTAAAGATGTACCTCCTGCCACTAATGTAAGCCCTATAATTGACTCACTAACTCCGAAGGTCCTAGCTATGCTACTTGCACCACCAACAAACATATTTCCACCCACAACGAGTCCTACAAGTCCTAATATAATAAATATTCCACTTCTAGTATAACTCATTATTTTAATATTATCCTCTTCACTACTACGTGCGTTAGAGTTCCTAGCTATAGAAAACACATAGGCTAGGAATATAGTAAAGAAAAGTAATAATATTAACCCATCAGCCCTAGAAAGCAAGTCTACACTAGCATTATTAAGCCATTTATCTGATATTAATAATAACAACGCTAATGAAGCAACTATTACAAGTGGTATTTCTTTCTTAATTGTATTAGAACTAACCACAATAGGCGTACATAGTGCTGTAGCACCAATAATCATTAATGTATTAAATATATTGCTACCTATTACATTACCAACAGCAATATCTGCACTACCTTTTAAAGCCGAAGTTACACTTACTGCTAATTCTGGAGTTGAAGTACCAAAAGCTACCACTGTTAATCCAATAACTATTGGAGAAATTGATAATTTTAGTGATAACGAAGAGGCACCATCTGTTAACCAATTAGCTCCATAAAGAATTAGCAGAAGCCCTACAATTACAAATACAATATCTACTAACATAATTATCAAACTATTTTATTACAGTGTATAAGTACTTTTTTATCTTTTAATAGTGTAGTAGCAAATAAATAAGCAGCTCCTCCATCCTTCAACTTTAATCTTTTTCTTAAAGCATCTACTGAAGATGGGAAATTACGAATAGTAATATTCGCCTGATCAATTTTTGACTTTAATTCCTTAATTGACTTTTTGTCGAATGAATACACTCCATTTACTTTAAACTTTCTTCCTGGAAACCTTTCTATTAAATCTGATGATGTATATAAATGACTATTTACATGTAGTTTTAATAGTGAATTTGTAACTGCTAGTGAATTAAAAGCTCCAGCTTTCAAAATAGAACTATTGGGCTCATACAAGTAATCAAGTAGTTTATCTGTATAACAAACATCAACAGCTTCTTCTAAAGCCAAATTAAAAGTATATGAGTCACGACTATTTAGATCTAGAAGGTTTATACAGTGTATTTTAGGCAATATACAGCTTTTATGAAAATCAATTACAAACAATAATTCTTTGCATTCATTATGAACAGACACGACATGTACACTATCAACATTTAAGGGTAATTCTCTTAGTGCTAAAGAGATGTCAAGCATTGGTGACAACTTTATTATAAGGTACCTACATTTTAGTTTAAATAAAGATAATAAGTCTAACACATTAGGTTCACAATCTCCAATAGAGACTAGCTTTGAACCATCTGTTCCACGTCTAGCAGGATCTATAAAAATAGTATCAACAGGTTCTACATGCTCCAAGTAAGTTACTGCATCAGCACACTTACACTCTATTGATTCAAGCCCTAACTGCTTATAGTTGTAAGCAACTATATTCTTCAACTCTTTATTACGCTCCACATATGTAGAAGATATATACGAATTTGAAATAAAAGCACAATCCACACCAAAGCCTCCTGTCAAGTCAATAAACGATTTCCCTTTAGGTACTATTTCTGCTTTGTAACGAGCGGTTAACTCTGAAGAGCACTGTTCTAAAGATAAATGAATGGGGTATTCTAAGGTGTCTTTTTCAGACCAACTTGGGAGTTTACTCTGTGCATATTGCCTACCAGCTATTTGCTGAATAGCATACTTCAGTACATCTCCTTCTAAGTCTTGTTTTGATAAAAGTAGCTTTGTTACGTCCGCATCTTTATGCATTTTAACAAAGTTCAAAACCTCTTTAGTTAAAGACATATTTTCATCTGTTATTTTGTAGGAATTCGATCAGTTTTTGTATTGCACGAGCCCTATGGCTAATTTTATTTTTAATGCTATCTCCTAGCTCCGCAAAAGTTTCTTCAAAACCATCGGGTTGAAACAAAGGATCGTAGCCAAAACCAGCTTTACCTCTAGGTTCTAAAGTTATCTGTCCTGTAACTTCTCCTTGAAAATAGTATTTTTCACCATTTAAAATTAGAGATATTACTGTCCTAAACTTTGCTGTTCTGTCGGTTTTATCAGACAGCTCATGAAGTAGTTTTCTATTGTTAGCCTCATCATCATGATCAACACCAGCATATCTTGCAGATAATACTCCTGGAGCATTATTTAGAGAACTAACCTCTAAGCCACTATCATCTGAGAAGCAGCTGTATCCATATTTTTCAAACACATAAGAAGACTTCAACAATGCATTTCCTTCAAATGTATCAGCAGTTTCAGGGATGTCTTCATAACACCCTAAGTCTTCTAGTCCTATAACATTATATTTATCAGCTAATAAAGAAGATACCTCTCTTAATTTATGTTTATTATGTGTTGCAAAAACTATTTTCTCTTTCATAATCTACTTTACTTTTATCTTATCAAAACCTAAACCATATACCCCAATTACAGAACTTTGAGATATGAATGCATTAGGATCAATATCTTTTACGAGTCTAAAGATAAAAATAGATTGACTTTTTTTCGCTAATACCATCAATACTTTTACATTATTCTTACTGTACCACCCTTGACCATCAATAACGGTTACACCTCTTCCTGTATCTTTAATGATACGATCAGCAATTTGATCATAGTGCTTCGAGAATATAAAAAACTGTACTGACTGTCTTGCACTATTTACCACCATGTCTAAAACATTAGTTATAACAAATAGTGTAATAAAACCCATTAGTACAACTTTCCAATCATTAGCTACAAAATAGCTAGATCCAACAATTATACAATCACAAAATAAAATAACTCTTCCTAAAGATACATCTCTATATTTATTAATTACAGCAGCAATTACATCTGTACCTCCTGTACTTCCATTATTAATAAACACAAGTCCTAAACCTAGCCCACACATAGAAGCCCCAATTATTGACGCCATAAAGCCCTCATGGGGCCCTAGTATCTGCATAACGTTTCCACTAGCATCAATAAAAATTTCTTGAGCCACCCAAGTAGCAATAGTCATAACAGCCACACCAAATATAGTGCGAATAGCAAATTGTTTCCCTAGAATACGTGTTGTAAATAGGAGTAGAAGTGCATTTATAGCAAAATATGTTATCTGTATTGGAAAGCCTGTAGAAAAATATATAAGCGAAGCTATACCAGCTGTTCCGCCTAAAGTAATTTTATAAGGGAGTAAAAATATTGCCCATCCAAAAGCATAGCAAAGAATACCCAAAGCTATAAACAAATAATCACGTGAGATACGTGCCCAATCCGTTGTTATTTTAGTAGCAGTCATATTTAAAGATTTAAAGTGTTATCAAAAAAAAGATAAGCCAAGTTTATACTTGACTTATCTTAAAGTTAACTTAAAAAACTAAGTTTACAATTTTGCCTGGAACAATTATTACTTTTTTAGGAGCTTTGCCCTCTAACCAGCGTTCTGTCCGCTCATCTGACATAACAGTCTGCTCTATTGTTGCCTTATCCATATCAGCGGGGAGCTCCATATTAAATCGAGATTTTCCATTAAATGAGATGCTATAATTCTTAACATCTTCTTTTAAATACTCTTCTTTAAACTCTGGCCAGCTTGCCACACATATAGATGTTTCATGACCTAGCTGATTCCACAGCTCTTCACAAACATGAGGTATAAATGGAGATAGTATAATAGCTAACTGTTCTAGTATTTCTTTCTTATGGCATTTTAATCCATTTAATTCGTTTACACAAATCATTGAAGCACTTACAGATGTATTGAACGAAAAGTTATTAATATCATCAGATATTTTTTTAATCAGCTTATGTAATGATTTATACTCTTCTTTTGTAGGTTTAGCATCTTCTACAACATAGTTTCCTTGTCTATCATAAAATAGTCCCCAGAACTTATGTATAAATCTAAACACACCATCTATTCCGTTTGTATCCCAAGGCTTTGATTGCTCTAGTGGTCCTAAAAACATCTCATACATACGAAGTGTATCAGCACCATATTTATCAACAATCATGTCTGGGTTCACAACATTGAACATAGATTTACTCATTTTCTCAACAGCCCATCCACATTGATACTCACCATCTTTATTAAGGATAAACTCTGCATTATTGTACTCAGGTCTCCAAGATTTAAAGGCCTCAATATCAAGAAAATCATTATGCACTATATTAACATCAACATGTAGTGCTGTTGTTTCGTATTGATCTTTTTGCTCTAGTGATACAAACTTATTAGTACCATTTATACGATATACGAAGTTACTACGCCCTTGAATCATACCCTGATTAACAAGTTTCTGGAAGGGCTCATCATCTATTGCAACAGAAATATCAAATAAGAACTTATTCCAGAAGCGAGAATAAATCAAATGCCCAGTAGCATGTTCTGTTCCTCCTACATACAAGTCAACACTATCCCAGTACTCACCCGCTTCTTTTGAAACCAATGCTTTATCATTTTTAGGATCCATATAGCGTAAGAAGTAAGCAGAGGAACCTGCAAATCCAGGCATTGTATTTAACTCTATAGGAAAGATTGTTTTATTATCTATCTTACTGTTTTCAACAACTTGTTTATTTACTGTATCCCATGCCCAAACAGTTGCTCGGCCCAAAGGAGGCTCTCCTGTTTCTGTAGGAAGGAATTTCTCTACCTCTGGTAATTCTATTGGTAGGTATTGCTCCTCAATCATATGAGGCATACCATTCTTATAATATACAGGAAAAGGCTCACCCCAGTAGCGTTGACGAGAGAAAGTAGCATCTCTTAGACGATAATTTGTCTTAATTCTTCCAAGTCCTGTCTCTTCTACAAATTTTTTAGTTTTTTCAATGGCTTCTGCTACAGATAATCCATTCAAAACTAAATCTGAGTTAATGCCAGCTTTAGGAGAATTTATCATTACGCCTTCTTTAGCATCAAAGCTCTCTTCTGAAACATCACAACCCTCTACCAATGGTCTTATCTCTAAGTCAAAGTGTTTAGCAAACGCATAGTCTCTACTATCGTGTGCAGGTACAGCCATAATAGCACCAGTACCATATCCAGCTAATACATAATCACTCACCCAAATAGGAATTGGTTCTTTTGTCAAAGGATTAATACCATAACTACCGGTAAAGACACCTGTTACTTTTCTGTCAGCCATACGTTCGCGCTCAGTACGCTTCATACTACGCTCAACATAAGCCTCAACCTCATCTTTTTGACTAGAAGTTGTTAGATGGCCAACCAATTCACTTTCAGGAGCTAGAACCATAAATGTTACACCAAAGATAGTATCTGCTCGAGTGGTAAATATCGTAAATTCAAAATCACGGTCTTTAACTTTAAAGTTTATTTCAGCTCCTGCTGATTTACCAATCCAGTTCTTTTGGGTCTCTTTTAAAGAGTCAGACCAGTCAATTTTCTCCAACCCGTCTAGCAGTCTCTGAGAGTAAGCAGACACCCTTAGACACCATTGGCGCATCACTTTTTGAATAACAGGGAAACCTCCACGTTCAGACAGACCATCAATAACCTCATCATTAGCCAATACTGTTCCTAACTCAGGACACCAGTTAACCATCATATCTCCAAGGTATGCAATACGATAATTCATCAATATATTTTGCTGTTCCTCTTCAGACATTGCTAACCATTGAGTCGCAGTAAAGTCTAACTCTTCAGTACCAGATGCCGGAACATCTTTAGCTCCATGTTTTTCAAAGAACTGCACAAGACTAGCTATAGGCATCGCCTTTTTCTTTTTTGTATCAAAGTAGCTATTAAACATCTGAATAAATGTCCACTGTGTCCAATGATAATATTCAGGTTCACAAGTGCATATTTCTCTACTCCAATCGAACGAAAAGCCTATTTTATCTAATTGCTCTCTATAACGAGCTATGTTTTGTTTTGTTGTAATTGCAGGATGTTGCCCAGTTTGAATGGCATACTGCTCTGCTGGCAAACCATATGCATCATAGCCCATAGGATTCAAGACATTGAATCCACATAGTCTTTTATAACGAGCATAAATATCAGATGCAATATAACCCAGTGGGTGGCCAACATGAAGTCCTGCACCTGAAGGATATGGAAACATATTCAGGATGTAGAGTTTCTTCTTTGAATTATCTTCTACTACTTTATAGGTATCATGTTCTACCCATTTTTGTTGCCATTTCTTTTCGATGTCCCGAAAGTTATACTCCATAATTAATTATAATTTTATAGTGATTCTACGATATTTCTATAAATCTTTATTTATTAGAAAACAAAGATAATCAAACTATAAGTATCATACACTTTAGATTTAAAAAAAAGTATCAGTCATAGCTTGTTGCCTAATTATTATTAAAACATAAGACTATTCTAACTTTAATTTGTTATTATCTTTGCACTACTATATGTATAATCTCTGAAAACATCATTCACTTTGAAAAATAAAAAGATAGCACAGACTCCTATGATGAAACAGTTCTTTGAACTGAAAGCAAAACACCCTGATGCAATAATGCTCTTTAGGTGTGGAGACTTTTACGAGACTTTTTCTACTGATGCTGTTTTGGCTTCAGAAATCTTAGGAATTACATTAACTAAGCGTGCAAACGGGAAAGCTAGTTCTGTTGAGCTAGCAGGGTTCCCTCACCATGCACTAGATACTTATCTACCTAAATTAATACGTGCAGGAAAAAGAGTTGCTATATGCGATCAGTTAGAAGACCCAAAGCTTACTAAAAAACTAGTAAAAAGAGGAATTACGGAACTAGTAACACCTGGTGTATCCATAAATGATAATATCTTAAATAACAAAGAAAACAACTTTTTAGCAGCTATTCACTTTAACAAACATGTATGTGGAATCTCTTTATTAGACATATCTACTGGAGAATTTCTTACAGCAGAGGGTAGTATAGATTATATTGATAAGTTATTAACAAATTTTGGACCTAAAGAAATCCTATTTGAAAGAGGAAGAAAAGAACTATTTATAGAAAAGTTTGGTCCTAAATACTTTACATACGAGCTTGATGATTGGGTATTTACAGCCCAAACAGCAAATGAAAAACTACTTAATCATTTTGAAATAAATAGTTTTAAAGGCTTTGGTGTGGATCATCTTGAAAATGGTATTATAGCAGCAGGTGCTATTCTACAATATTTAGAAATAACGCAGCATCATAACATAGATCATATTACTACTTTATCTCGTATTGAAGAAGAAAAATATGTAAGACTCGATAAGTTTACAGTAAGGAATCTTGAGCTATTATCTAGCATGAACGATGGTGGTAGTAGTCTTTTACAGGTTTTAGATAAAACAACAACACCTATGGGAAGTCGTCTTTTGAAGAGATGGATTGTCTTTCCTCTTAAGGATGTTAAATCAATCCAAAACAGGCACGCTGTTGTTGAACATCTCTTCAAGAAACCTGAACTAAAAGATCTACTAATTGAGCAACTTCATCAAATAGGAGATTTAGAACGTATTATTTCCAAAGTTGCTGTTGGCCGTGTATCTCCTAGAGAAGTTGTACAATTAAAAGTAGCATTACAAGCTATTGAGCCTATAAAAAAAGCTTGTGAAAACTCGGAAGAGCAAAGCCTTAGAAGAGTAGGAGAGCAGTTAAACTTATGTAAAAGCATTAGAGACAGAATTGAAAGAGAGATCGTTAACGACCCTCCTTTATTAATCAACAAAGGCAGAGTTATTAAAGATCATGTAAATGAAGATCTAGACGAACTTAGAAACATAGCATATTCTGGAAAAGATAAACTTCTAGAGATACAGCGTAAGGAGAGTGAACTTACAGGCATTCCTAGCCTTAAGATTGCTTATAACAATGTATTTGGATACTATATAGAGGTAAGAAATACCCATAAAGACAAAGTGCCTAAAGAGTGGATAAGAAAACAGACTTTAGTTAGTGCAGAAAGATATATTACAGATGAACTAAAGATATATGAAGAAAAAATATTAGGTGCTGAGGATAAAATACTATCACTCGAAACTAAGTTGTTCGAAGAGCTCGTTACTGAACTGTCCGAATATATATCGGCAATACAGCTCAATGCAAACCAAATTGCTGCACTAGATTGCCTTGTCTCTTTTTCTGTGATAGCAAAAAGCAACAAATATATCAGACCCATTGTTGAAGATAGTGACATTCTATCAATTGAAAAAGGTAGGCATCCTGTTATCGAAAAAGAGCTACCACTAGGTGAGCAGTATATTGCAAATGATGTCTTTTTAGATAGCAATTCTCAACAAATTATAATTATAACTGGACCCAATATGTCTGGTAAATCTGCTCTATTAAGACAAACAGCACTTATAACTTTAATGGCACAGATTGGTAGTTTTGTCCCCGCAGAAAGAGCTCAAGTAGGCTTAGTAGATAAAATTTTTACTCGTGTAGGTGCCAGCGATAACATTTCAATGGGTGAGTCTACTTTCATGGTTGAAATGAACGAAGCTGCGAACATATTAAATAACTTATCACAGCGAAGTCTGGTACTATTTGATGAACTTGGTAGAGGTACATCAACCTACGATGGTATTTCAATTGCATGGGCTATTGTTGAATACATTCATGAACATCCTAAAGCCAAAGCTAAAACGCTATTTGCAACTCATTACCACGAGTTAAATGAAATGGAAAAGAGCTTTAATAGAATAAAGAACTTTAATGTTTCTGTAAAAGAGGTAGATAATAAAGTCATTTTCCTTAGAAAATTAACCCCCGGAGGTAGTGAGCACTCTTTTGGTATTCATGTTGCTAAAATGGCTGGTATGCCACCTAGCATTGTTGGTAGAGCAAGTGAAATATTAACTATCCTTGAGAAAGCAAACCGCGGCGACACTCCTGCTGGTAAAGAAATTGCCTCTGCTAAATCTAAAAATGAAAAGCCTAAGAAAGTGATTGAAGATGGAATGCAACTTAGTTTTTTCCAACTCGATGACCCCGTATTATCTCAAATTAGAGATGAGATTTTAAATTTGGATGTAAATAATCTTACTCCATTAGAAGCTTTAAATAAATTAAATGAGATAAAAAGAATTATTAAAGGATAAAAAATAAAAAGGGCGTTGTATTAATACAACGCCCTTTTTAAGCAAAAAACTAATTAGTTTTCTGTATTTTTAATCGGATGTATTTTATCTAATTTCTTTCCATAATAGATAGAGACTAGTCCTAATAAGACCAATGGTACACTTAACCATTGTCCCATATTAAATGTCATTGTATCTTCAAAAGATACTTGATTCTCTTTTAAAAATTCAATAAAAAATCTAAACGTAAAAATAGCCACTAAACATAAGCCAAAGAAGAATCCCCTATGTAGTTTCTTATTATAATTCTTATATAAGAAAATCATAACAAAAAACAATAGAAGATATGCTATAGCTTCATAAAGCTGTGCAGGGTGTCTAGGAATCATATCAACACGTTCAAAGATAAATGCCCAAGAAGCATCAGACTGCATACCTATAATTTCTGAGTTCATCAAATTAGCTAGACGAATCCAACAAGCTGTAATAGGTGTTGCTACTGCTATCATATCAAGTACATCCATGTAGTTTAACTTCGTCTTTCTGCAATATAGCCATAATGCAACTATGAGTCCTAAAGTACCACCATGGCTTGCTAAACCAGCATATCCAGTAAATACCCACCCCCCTTGTGGAAGAAAGTGTACAGGTAGTATTATCTCTAAAGGATGTTGTGAGAAATAAGCAAAATCATAAAATAGGCAATGCCCTAATCTTGCACCAATAAATATTCCTAAAAAACAATATAAGAAGAGGGGCTCAAATAACTTCTCTCCAATCCCTTTATCTTTAAATTGATATTTAACCACCATATATCCCAATATAATACCTATCGCCCAAAATAGACCATAATATTTTATTGGTAAACTCAAGATGTGGAATAACTCTGGGTTTGGATTCCAGTTTATGTACAAAAGTAAATTGCCTATCATAATTCTAATTATTAAACATTAAAGCGGAAATGCATGATATCACCATCTTCAACTACATACTCTTTACCTTCAACATGTAGTTTTCCCGCCTCTTTTACTGCGTTTTCAGAACCTAAGGTAATAAAATCTTCATACTTAATAACTTCTGCACGGATAAAACCTTTTTCAAAGTCAGTATGAATAACTCCAGCACATTGAGGAGCTTTCCAACCCTCCATAAATGTCCAAGCTCTTACCTCCTGAACACCAGCAGTAAAGTAAGTTTGAAGTTTTAGTAAAGTGTATGCCGAACGGATAAGTCTACTTACTCCAGACTCTGTCAAGCCAGCATCTTCTAAAAACATTTGACGCTCTTCATAACTCTCTAACTCAGCAATATCAGACTCCGTTTTAGCCGCTACTACAAGAATCTCAGCATGCTCATCTTTTACAGCCTCACGAACAGCATCAACATATTTATTTCCATTAACAGCACTGTTTTCATCTACATTACATACATACATAACAGGCTTATTTGTCAATAAAAACAATTCATTAGCTGCATCTATATCTTCCTTATTTTCAAAAACAACAGAGCGAGCTGATTTACCATCTTCAAGAGCCTCTTTAATTTTCACTAAAACATTATATTGTACTTTAGCTACAGCATCTCCTGTTTGTGCCTGTTTTTGCACTTTTTGAATGCGAGATTCAACTGTCTCCAAGTCTTTTAACTGAAGCTCTGAATCAATAATTTCTTTATCTCTAACAGGGTTTACTGAACCATCAACATGAGTTACATTTTCATCATCAAAACAACGCAGCACATGAATAATAGCATCTGTTTCTCTAATATTTGCTAAAAACTTATTACCAAGTCCTTCACCTTTACTAGCACCTTTAACAAGACCTGCAATATCTACAATCTCTACTGTAGTAGGTTGTACTTTATTAGGTTTTACTAATTCCGATAGCTTATTAAGACGCTCATCAGGAACAGTTATTACACCAACATTAGGTTCAATTGTACAGAAAGGGAAGTTTGCAGCTTGTGCCTTTGCATTCGACAAACAGTTAAAAAGAGTTGACTTACCTACGTTTGGAAGTCCAACAATACCACATTGTAAAGCCATATTTAATTTATTTTCTTATTATCTAAATTGATAGTCTATTGATATATAAATCATTTTTTTAATACGAACTGCAAAGATAATGATTTTTAAACTAAAGATTTCAACTTATAATAGTTAATAGCAAATCACTATCCTTACATACTTCAAGCCTTAACCATTAGAAGCCCTGTCTTCGCCCCAGCCAAACAAAGCAAAATCATAACCTATAGGATCTTTAGGGTCAACATCTAAAAGAGCACAAGTTAATTCATCAACAGCCTTTTTATCATTGCTTTTTCTCTTTAATAGTCCCAGTTCTCTAGAGATACTAGCCACATGGGTGTCTAAGGGAATATATAAGCTACTAGGATTTATATTTTTCCACAAACCTAGATCGACTATACCATCGTTACGAACTAACCAACGTAGAGCCATGTGTAGCCTTTTACAAGCCGAGTTCTTTTCAGGATTAGAAATATGCTTTGTATCAACTCCATTATTAGCAATTACAAATTCTTTTCTAAATGCAGTAATACCATCCCAAAGAGAATCAGGCACAGAAAAGACTTGCTCTATGCTATCATATTGGTTAAATAAACGATTTAATCCTTTTGCAAAGTAAACAAAATCATCTTCAAAAAATGTTCTATGAATATTATTACTTGTTACAATATCTTTATAACACTCGTTCATTATATAATCATATGGCTTATTACCCATCATTTTAAGCATTTTTTCTGCCGATTTTAAAATCATAGGACGCTTTCCCCAAGTTATTGTTGCAACTAAAAAGGCTGTTACTTCTATGTCCTTACGATGCTTATAACGATGTACAAACTGTATAGGATCTGAGTTTATAAACTCAGAAATATTGTATTTATTCTTTAGATGATCTAATATCTTTTTTATTTCCATATCAACTATAAAAATAAGGCACTTTTAATTATTTAAAAGTGCCTTATTACATTTTATCTTTTTTTTAAACCTCTTTTATAAGATAAATCAGAGTAGGGAAGTGGTCACTATAACCATCAATAAAGGTGCTTCCATCAAATGTTCTCCAAGGATATCCTTTTCTTTTACCCTCTTTTTGAATTAAAAAATCTTTATTAAAAACCTCAGACTTCCAAAAAATCAGCCCAGATTGACTGTGATTTCCTAATAGCCCATACGAGATAATAATTTGATCAAATAGATTCCACTTGTTTTGATAAGCTAAAGAGCCAATTCCTTTATCATATAATTTCCACATCGTATTATATAATCCACCTTTCTTTACATCATTAATATTCTTCTTAGCATTTAATACAACACGTGTACTTTTGTCTGTAGGATCATCATTTAAATCACCCATAATCACGACATTAGCATAAGGATCAATATTCTGTAAAGAATCTACTATAGATTGTGTAATAGATGCGGCAGCCTCTCTATACTTAGTCGATTTATTACCACCATATCTAGAAGGCCAGTGGCAAACTATTACATGTAGTGGTTCTCCCGCAAGCATACCACTTACTACAAGCTGATCTCTAGATTTAAAATTTGGCTCAGATGGAAAGACATAAGGTACAGCTTTTGAATTAGTCACCTGAAATAACTTTGGGTTATACAGTAGACCAACATCAATACCTCTTCTATCTGGAGAATCATAATGTACTACTTGATAATTAATATCAGCAATACGTCTATTTTTTACTAAATCTTCTAAAACTCTTCTATTTTCAACTTCTGCAACCCCTAGTATAGCAGGGCCAACCTGTGTATAATCTTTACCTAACCTACTAATTACTTTAGCTATATTATCTAGCTTTTTTTCATATTTCGCAGGAGTCCAATTGTAAGGACCTGTTGGTAAATAATCATTATCACCTTCATTATTTGGATCGTCTTCTGTATCGAATAAATTCTCTACATTGTAAAATCCAACACAATATGCAGCATAGGATTTTTGTGCATATACACCATGCACAAATCCCATTGCCATACAGAGCGTAAGAAGAATATGTTTAATTCTCATAACTCTTTACTTTTTATTTTACAGAAAACTTAATATTTGCAAGACGTAAGCCTTCTATATTAGTATTTACTTTAGATATGAATCTCAAAGGAGTATTATCTACGCCATCAAACTCTCCTTCTACAGTTAATGTATAAAACTTATTTTGATCATCACCTGTTACTACTTTAGAAGTAACTTTTAGTTGTTTGTCACCATACCATGCTTCTAAAGTATTTAAATTTGTAGAGGAGGTACCAGTCAAATTAGATGCGACATCAAAAGACAATGATATTTTCTTTCCAGTCACACCAGCTATACCTGTTATTTCAAGCTCGCTATCTTTTTCTTTTGGGAACCAAACATTACTTATTCCACTTTGAGCCCTAACACTTAGATTTTTCTCAATATCTTTAAAGATTAAGTTTTTATTATCAAACCCTGTATAGTCTGATAAAACTGGCCACCTATTGTTTACTTTTTCAGCGTTACCAAAAGTCTCTATAAAACCACTTCCTATATTTTCTCCAGGAGTAGTAGGTTTTTCTGGATCTGTTGGTTTCTCTGGATCTGTTGGTTTCTCTGGATCTGTTGGAGGATTTACACTTCCACCTTTTACAACATCATTTAAATCACGAATTGTAAGCTGCCAATCCTCATTAAACTTCTCTATCAATCCTGTAATGGAAATTGCTCCTTCAGGAAGCATTTCCGCATAAAACGTTGAAGATCCACTATTTCTTACCACAATTTTATTAGTACCATCTGTCAAATCTCTATTCATGTTTTTTCTACTTTCAGAATAAGTTAACTTACCACCCTCTGTAAAATAAACATTTTCAAGCTTTACTACTTTATTCATCATCGAATTATCTAAAGCTGCAATTGTTGTGGTTAATGGACTTACATTATTATCCTTAGAAATTACTGTAGCACGACTTTTAAACTGATCTAGAGATAGCCTATTTGCATTAGAAGATGCAACTCCAATTTGTAATACACCAGCATAAACAACTGCATCTAATCCTTTTATATTAACAGCTAATTTTTGTCCTCTTGCATATGAATTAGAAATCGCCTTATCACTAATGCCAAAAGATATTGCTCCTGTTTCATCTTGCAAGTAAAGCTTCATATATATATTACCTGCAGTATCATCACTAGTTACCACTCCACCAATAACAATGTCGTCTTCTATTTTGATAGGAGCATCTCCTGTAGCAGCACTATACTTTTTAGCAAATTCTGCAATAGTCGTATTTACTTCTTCAGTAGGCTCTGGCTCTGGTTCTGGATCGACACTACCTTCATCTTCAACAAACCCTTTAACATCATTTACAGAGTTAAGAACTAACTGCCAGATTATTGTATTATCACTCTTTATATATTTACTTAAAATAGCCGTAACTGTACCTTTACCTTTAGGCAGTGTTGTAGCTTGGAAAGATGCATACCCAGAAGAACGAACAACAATCTCTTCTCCATTTGCATCTTTTAATATTCTATCCGTATTTTGCTCATGCTCAGCATACGTTAGTTTACCACCATCGACAAATGTTACATTCTTTAATTCAACAACTCTACAAAGAAGATCATCGCCTTTAGCTTTAATACTCTTAATAGTTGTTCTATTAATGTTTACTAGCTTTGGATTTGGCCACAAAGATTTAAGAGCCTTCTTTTTAAATTGAACAAATGTCATACGAGTTGTTCTTTTTTTAGAAGAATCTTTTGGGTCAACTTCAGCTCCTCCACCAATTTGTAATACACCATTATATTGACCAACATATAAACCATGTAAGTTAATATACACTTCTTGCCCATAAGGATAAATAGTTGAGATGTTACTTTGATCTACTTGAATATTAATACCTCCAGTTTCATCTTCAACATAAACCTGTTTATACACATTTCCTTCATTATCCGAGCTAACTAGCCTAGCATTAATAATATACTCTGTATCTATATATTCTACTCCAACACTTGAGCTATTCAAAACTCCCGAGAATTTTTCTTTAAGAGCCTTTATTGTAATATTTGCTTCTGGTCCATCATAAATAGGCTCTCTTGGAGGGGCATCATAGTCTCTAGAACAACTCACTAATGCTACAGTTGCCATAAGTACTAACCCTAATATTTTATTTATTGTTTTCATACTAACTAATTTAATATCGTATTTATTTAAAATCTGTAACTTGCATTTAGGAAACAGTTAATTCCTTGCATATAGTAATAACGTGAATTAAATTTATCTGGATTAGAAAGGTCTAATCTACCTTGCTCATAACCACCAGTCTTAATATTTTCTCTATTAAAAATATTATTTACAGCAAGGTTAAAGTTTATAGACTGTCTATTTCTTAAATAAAACACTTTACCAATCGATAAATCTACCGTATAAGCACTACTATATCTTTCCTGATCTGTTAACTTTTGATACCCGTCAAATTCTGGAGTTCCTGTTTGTATACCTGTGTAGTTAGAAGCAAGCCTCCTCATAGGGGCAATATCAATATAATTTCTGCCAAACCCATTAATATTAAGATTTACAAACCACATTTTGTTAAAGTAGTTTACTCCAAATGTACCTGCTATTTGTGGAGTACCTCCTACATAGTAGTTTCTCATATAAACTGTCTCTTCCAAGTTCATGGTCTTACCATTTTCGTAACTGATAGTACCGTCAGGATTATTGCTATAGTAGTATTCTGCAACAGTACCTGCAATATCAAAACTCCAGTTATCATCTAACTTATAATTAACACCTAACTCAACTCCTCTATGCACCTTATTCATACCACTTAGTACGTGATTAACAAAGGTCTTTTCTGTATCATGATAATAACTGCTTTTTTGCATCATATCATAGAAGTTTGTTTGGAATAGCGAAACTCTACCTTGAATGCGAGGCATAGAGAATACATAATTAATATCAGCAGACCAAATACGACCACTTTTTAAGTTATTTGAGGTTACATCAGCAATACGAGGTGAAACGTATGCTTGATCAACAAACGGTGCTTGAGTTAAATATGCAGCATTTGCTGTTATGTAATTTCTACCATCTAGTTTAACAGTTAACCCTGCCTTAAGAGCATAGTCAACAAAAGAATGTCTATCCCCTCTACCAAAAGAGTTATCTGCATATCTACCGTTCTGCATAAAGCCTTTACGATAAAATTCTGTATAGCTTAACTTACCTCCATAGTACACATCAATATATCTATATTTATAGATATTTTGAAACCAAAGATTTGCACTATTAATATTAAATTTAAAATCATAACCAAACGTATCACCACTATAAGCCCTACGATTTGGTTTTCTTAAATCATTCTGAATAGTAACAGGGTCACCTGGAAAATCTCTCTCAGCAAACTTATCTACATCTAATACATACTCTGCTCCTAGTAAATCTTTTACGGTTTTAAACTGATAAGATTGAGAGTTCTTCAACCCAATACCAGCTAGTAACTTTTGATTGTTACTAAAGTCAACTTTAAAGGTCGAGTTTACAGATGTTTCAAGTAAGTCTTTTCTTCTTTCTTCAAGCATATACAAAGCAGACTCATTACCTTCTTGTTTAGCAATGTAGTTCGCATTGTACATTTCGTCCCAGTTAACTTGAGTTACTCTAGTATCATTCGTTTCCCAAAGATATTGATAATAATCTTTGGCTTCTCCTTCATAATAAGAAGGTAGGTATCTATAATAATCTGGTCTTGGGTCTGGTGCATTATACCAATTTAAAGCTGTTCCACCATAACGATTATAATGAGTACCTATGCCAGATGTTAAAGACATCCTCTCATTAATTTTCCATACATGAGATAGAATTGCTGTTGGATCCCATGCACGTACAACTCTAGAATTACGTCTTTTACCATCTTGATAACCCCAGTTTGGATTATATAAATTGTTATCTCTCAACTTATACACCTCATCAAAAGTTCCAGATTGTTGTCCTCTTTTTACTGGAGATGCAAACGTAACAAAAGATAGACTGTGCTCTCCATTCTTCCATTGCTTTTCTGCACCTACTGAAAACGCAAAATTCTGATAAAATGTACCTGGAATATTACCCCTATCAGCATAACGTCCACCTACAGAAATATTAAATGCCCAACCATCATCTCGAAGACCTGTTGCATAAGATGCCATACCACGTAAGTAATAATTACGATTTGTATAAGACAACGTTAACTTTCCTCCTTGATGATAGTTACCAGAACGCATATTAATATTTTCAGAGCGTCCTAAGTTTCCAAAACTAAAGTTATTAGGTGACCAATAATCTCCGGAGTCACCATTTCTAGTAACATCATTTAAAGCTCCAATTCCCGAGAAGTTAAACACTCCTCTTACTTGGTCATTAAAACTTACACCATTGATAAATTTTTGATCGTATTCATTTGAATAACCACGAGGTTTAAAACGCATAGCCGATAATTGGTATGCTACGTTATTCAAATAAACATCATTAGATAAAATAACCATTGGACTTACATCTTGACTTAATCCAGACTCATCATCTCCAGCTATTAAATCTCCATCAAGAACTGTTATTAAAGATTGATCTCTATTATTAGAAAGTGGAGATAACTCTATTGGATCCATTATAGTTACACCATAAGAGTTAAATCTAACCGGTATTTCTCGGCCAATCACTTTTGCAGATGAGAAGAACAAGACATCTGTAGTACCCTCTAAATTAGTAAAGATGAACTCACCTTTCTCATTTGTCCTTGTACTATAATCATGTCCTCGCAATACTACAAGAACATCCTTAATGGGTTCTTTAAGTTCACTATCTATAACTTTCCCTCTTAACTCTCCCGTGGTTTTTTGAGCAAAACCAGGTAAAGAACAAAGGATTATTATAAATGCTAATAATTTAACTTTCATACTTTGCGATTTTATTTATACCTTACTATTATAAAATTATTTTTCACTATTCCACACCAAATATGCTAATATTACCTATTCTTATTCCATGATTTTCTGAACTATCAATATAGAATCGAACACTATGAAAAGAGCCTGGTAAGTTATTATACTCTAATGTATAAAACTTATTATTATTTGTCTCATTATCTGTTAGTACCTTTGATGGGACATTAAATGGTCTTCCATCAAAATCTAACTTCAAATTTTGAACATCAAAATTACCTTTTTTATTGTTTATATCTATCGTAACTTTTACCAGCATTTTAACTGAGTTAAGGTTTTTTAAATCTAACCCCTCTATCAAAAGCTCTGATGTTCTATTAGATGGGAACCAAACAAAATTAGGATATGCTTTTGTACTTCGTATATCAACATTTCCTGTTGAGTCTGAAAATCGAATATTTTTATTATCAAACTTATCAAACTCGCTTATTTTAGGATATTTGTTATTAATATCTTTCTCTACTTTATGCTCTTTATCGTAAGTTTCTAAAAAGAGTAATCTTTCTTTTGATTCTTCAGGATAAATTACACTCGAATCTGATTGTATATAACCAAGATCCCAATCCTCAATAAGAGCAGATGCAGATAAATCCACTAACTCTGGAATATCTTCTCCAACCTTTACTTCTAAATTATATGTATATTGTTTACCTGGTTCAAGAATTAAGTTTTTTCCTAACCATGTTAATTTTTCACCTTCTAAATCAAATTCAAGAAGTGCCGAATTCATATTTTGATGAGGTAGAAGTATTACTTCAACAACCTTTTTTTCAGCAAAACCAGATATACCTATGTTAGATATAACATTACTTATTGAAGAATTAGTTACATTCCCATTTACTAGATTAACAGTTCCGGAGGTTGACAATCCCATCAATGATTTTGGCTTTAACAAATCCCAATTTTCTAACTTTCTATCAGCTGTAAGTACAAGCACAAGCTTAGATAAGCTGTGTTTAAACAGTAATAATGGAGTTATTTCTATACTATTTTGTCTAATATTATCAGCATATAGAAAGTCTAAAGATGTAATACTAGCTTGATTTGAAACATCTAGTGGAATTTTAAAGTCTACAATCTTATTTTGATACGGATAGTATGCTACAATATCTGACTGTGACACTCCATCCATTATTATAGGCGAAGTTGAAGTAAAGTTACCAGAACCATCAGTCTCGTAAGCGATATTATTAGCATTATATAATATATCCTGAGAAGAAAGATCTACACCAGAACGTATTACATAAACACCAATCTTATCACCCTTCACCCAACCACTATTGTGATGGATAGCTGAAACAATACTAGATCTAAACCTCAATTGTTCAACATGCTCTTTTGGGCTATCATCAAGATTGTTAGATGAGCAGCTCCCTACAAGAGCTGCTCCTAACATTACAAGAAATGTATATATTGTATTTAACTTCATAAATAAAATTAATTACTTATAAGCTTCTATCTTAATATTCCCTATTCTAACACCTTTTCCGGTTTCTATTTTGGTCAGCTTTAAGGTCAACTCCTCACTGGATATTAGATTTTTATCTATAGTTATAGTATAATCTTCATATTCACTTGATAAAATCTTTTTAGGTAATATCTCTAATACAGTATTATCAGCTATAGTTGCCTTAATATTCTCAATACCAACAGCATTTGTTGTTTCAGCACACATTGATAATGTTAACACTATCTTATCAACGTCTTTAGAAGAGATGTTATTTAAGCCCAGCACACCTTCTCCTGCTGCAGGGAACCAAATACATCCACCAAAGGTTTGACGAACATTGATTTTAGTACCTTCCTTAGAATAAGAAAAGTTAGGAGTCAACGTAATTTTGTTTTCAATGAATTTATTATAAGAGCTTAATTCCATAGTCTTATTCTCTATTTCAAAACCATCTTCATACAAAACAACTACACTATTTTCTACTACTTTAGCTTCTTGAGTTACGGTTATCTCAATTGTTTTATCTGCAGAAGTAACATTAATAAGTCCTGCTCTTTCTTGAGCTTTATCATTGGCCAATACATTTATTGTTACCTCTCCATTACCTTTTCCTTTCATAGGATCTAAAGTTATCCAATCTGCCTCAGTTGATAGAGTCCAATCTATATTCTCACTAGCAGTAATTTCTATTTTCTTACTTGCTGCTGTTGCATCAAAAGATAAAGAAGTTGTATTAATTTCAAAGACTCCATCTTCAGGATTGGTAGGTATCTCTGGTTCTTCTGGTTCTAATACTGGTGGGTCTTGTTCTTCAAAGCCACCTTCCCATTCTTCAATAGTAGAGTTATTTGGTAATACTAGCACTAATTTACCATCTTCCTTTTTCCTTAAGTTTACTCTAAATACATAAGACTTTCCAGACTGTAAGCTATTTATTGCATCAATACTTTCTTGAATTGGCTTCCAGACAAAGGTTTGTCCATCAAGATGTATACCAATACTCATAGTTGATATACTTTGACCAGGCATTAATAAAGCTTGTACTGATTTTTTACCTATATTTTTACCTGTTGCATCTATAATAGGGCAACCAACTATATCTTTCTGACCTTCTGCCAACTCTAGTGCACCTGTATTCAGATTCATAGTTCCCTCAGCAATCAATCCCTTAATTGGATCAGTAGTAAGCCCCTCAAGACTTTCTACATTTTTTTCTTTACCAATGATTAGTTCAAACTTAGAAAGTTTATGTTTAAAAGTAAGTTCAACTTGTCCATTGTCTTTAATACCATTAGCATTATCAGAGTACAACAAATCTATTTTTTCACTATTGGACTGATCTATAAGATTAACAGGATAAATACTAGTATCCACTAAAGCATCCTGGAAAGGATAATAAGCTATAATTTTATGCTCTGTTTTACCATCTAGTTCAATAGCTTTTATCGATGTAAAATTTCCATCACCAGTAGGAGTTATATACTCTACATTAGTCTTTATTGCATCTAGATTAGCAATATCATCTCCTAGACCAACTGCATAAACACCTATTTTATCTCCATTAGACCAATTAGTATCTATCGCTCTTGTTGTCGGAGCAGTATAGTCAAATAGTGAGCTTGTAAATTGTAACCCTCTCATAGAAGTAGGATTCTCCATAACTTGCTCTGAAGAACAACTCCACAAAAGAGTTGCTCCTATAAGCATAAGAATATTTCTTAACTTCATATCTATAATATTTTTAAGGTTAGTAATTATAACATGAACTTTATTTTGAACCAATTATTTTAATATTATCTAATCGTACACCTTGGCTAGATGTTTTCAAATCAGCTATGAATTCAACAGTTATTTTATTACTCGCTGGCTGAGGAATAGCTAACTCATATTCTTTATAATCAGAAGCTCCTGCAAGTGTTTCACTTGGTAGTGCCTTAAGTAAGTTTCCATCTACTTTAACAGAAATCATATTAGCATTTGCAGCATTTGGCTGATTGGCTACTAAACTAAATTTAATCTTCAAATTATTATAACCATCTATTTCAACATCCGACATTTTAAACCAATTCTCATATTTAGCTCCAAACCAAATATGACCATCAATTTTTGAAGTAGATCTCAACATACCATTACTATAGCTAACAGAGTATGTTGCATTGGGATTATCGACATAGTTTTTATATTCAGCCTCAAAATTCTCTAGTTTTGTTCCACCTGTAACTTTTTCAAAAGTCTCTACAAAGAATTCCACTTCTTTTCCTGGCTGACTGGTATTTTCTCCAGCTTGAGTAATAGATATATTAATATCATTTTGTTTTTCAGACTTAAGTGTCAAAGTCCCTGTTCTATTTGTTGTTGTTGCATTTTTAGATACAGTAACTTTAACTACACCTGAACCTTTACCCTCAGCCTTATCCACTGTAATCCAAGCATCACTTGTAACTAAGCTCCATGACAACTCTTGTGAAGATGCCTTAATGTTTAAATCTTTTACCTCTCCATCAGCTACAAACTGCATAGTGGTACTATCTACACTCACTTTATCATTAGTTTCTGTTCCACCTTCTTCAGGCGTAATAACTTCAATATCATCATTCGGATTACCTTCAACCCAATCTTCAATAGTTCCAGATGGATTTAAAATAATAACTGTTCCATCAGATGCTAATTGTAATCTGTAAGTGTACTTTTTACCAGACTCTAATATAATATCATTTTTAGGTTCCCAAATAAATTCTTGACCATTAAGAACCATAGTCAATTTTGCAGAATTAAGATTTTGCGAAGGAACTAGTAATGCCTCTATAATTACATTACTATTAGCAGTAGTTGTTTTGGGAACTATTGTCGCATTTTGAGCATTATCAGCTAATGTAACAACTCCATTTTTCAAATCCATTAAGCCTTCAGCTTTAACATTTTCTAGTTTTTCACCTTTTAATCCAGTAAGTGAAGCTATTCCATTTCCTGGTTCGACCTGTAATATTACTCTAGCTAATTGATGTTTAAAAACTAATCTATTATTTGCTCCTAATCCAACATTTTTAGCATTATCACTGTATAGAAGGTCTATCTTAGCCCAATTAGATTGGTCTTTTACATTAATAGGATACTTATAATTACTTATATTTGATACATAAGGATAGTAACCTATAACATCAATCTTTTTATTTCCTTCTAGTTGAATAGCTTCAGTTTGAATCGCAGCTACAAACTTACCTTCAGCTCCTGCAGCTGTAGTATATTTAATATTTTCCTTACCATTATAGACAGCAGCTTCTGCCAATTCCTGACCAGGCTCAATAGCGTATAAACCAACCGCATCTCCTATATTCCATTCATTTCCAGAAACTCGAGTAGTATATCCTTCAATATTAGAAGAAAAAATAACAGTAGATTTTCCACTATAATCAAAGCCATCAAATGAGTCTTTCTCACTTGAGCAAGCACCTAACAAAAGTATAGATGCCGCAGTAAATAAAACTTGTTTTAAACTTTTCATAAAATATATTTTGGTTAATACAGTTATTAATAATTAATCTATTTTTTCCATATTTCTTCTGCTATAACTTCTTTTACCTTAGGGTCTGGTAAGTTGGGATAAAAAGTAAATCCTGTAATTTTCTCTACTTCTTTAACAGTTTTTTTATAATCAGTAAAGTTACCTGTTGACCCAAAGTGATTTAGGAAATAAGCTATAGTCTTATAATTACCATCTATTTTTCTAGCCATAAGCTTATAATAATAATCAGGTACTGGTGTATTTTGACCACTCTTTGTTTTAGCCATTTTCATAGTACTCTTATCATAAACACCTGCACCCGTTACAACATAGATTGTATCGTTCGTAGAGTTGACTAAATTCTGAATAGCTTTTTCCAAATTAAGCCATATACCACCATTAAAGCTTTGTACCTGAGGAGTCATATTTGAGAAATAGTAAGTTTGTCTATTCATCGCTTTACTTCTTTGTCTATCACTACTAGCGACTTGATGACCACGCGAATATCCTCCTACATAACTACTAGACAACTGAGGTTGATACTTTGAATCTATTTTAGGGTCATTCTTCCAATCTTCATTGCGACCTCCAGCACTACCTTTTGTATAATACTTATGATGTGGAAAAGCTATCCAATAAGCAAACAACATATCTTTATCATATAACATTGTAAAACTCCTTTGCAAAGAGTTCTCTGGATCCATATGCATTACAACCATCTGTCTTGCGGTAATATTATCTAATGATGGATACTCAAAATATGGAACTTTTAAAATAGGCTCAACAGGATCAATTGCATTATCTGTTCTTAGTTCTAAGGTTTTTGTATAAACCATATTAGAGCTCCATTTCCAATTACTAGGAGTTTTCCAAACAAAAACCTGACCATTTTCTAGAGTAATTGCAATAGTAATAACCCCTATACCACTATCAGGAATGATTAATGCCGTAGCTTCGAGTGAATTATTATTAAAGCTGGTATTAGCTACTAAATCCTGTTTCAAGCTCTTTGTTAAAAGAGTTCCTTTCACAATATTAAAGTCAGCTTCAGTTGGTATATTTTTTAAAACAACCTTTGCTCCTTTTAAATCTAAATCACTAGAAATAAACCTTATTCTTATTTTTGATAATTGGTGTTTGAAAACAAGATTAGCCTTTTTTGAAGGATTACCTACCTCTTTCAAATTATTTGCAAATAATACATCCAAATTATCCAACAAGTTTATAGGCAATATAAAATCTTCTAAAACTTTATTTTCTGAATATGGATAGTAAGCAATAAAATCAAGAGGATTATCTATTGACGGATATTCAACAGAGTTAGTTCCTGGCAATACTGAAAACTGATTAGATCCATTAGAAACAAATGCTCTATTATAAATTTCTGGATTTACAGTTACTGGCGACAGACTCTCTCCTGTGCTCCATGCATAAACACCAATTTTATCACCTTTTTCCCATGAATTATTCTTTACTCTTGTTATTAAATCCGATTCAATACTTGAGTTAAAAAAGAGCTCATTTTGTCTTCTCTGATTTGAGTCCCAAGGAGCATCAATATTAGAACAAGCACTATAGCACAGTATATAACTTATGCTTATTAAGATGATAATAACGTTCTTTTTCATACTGTAATTATTAGAATTACTTTACCACATTGAATTTTGCTCTTTTACTTTAGGATCTGGAAGACCTGGAAAAAAACTAAAACCAGTTTTATCTTCAATTTCTTTAACGCTAAATCTATACTTATCAATATTATTGTCACCAGTATAGTCTCGGTGCTCAAAAAAGAAACCTATTGTTCTATATTGTTCTCCTTTTTTCTGAGCCAACACTTTATAATAATAATGAGGAACAGATGCTTTAGGATTATTTGCACCCTTCTTTCCACTTGGAGCCTTTTCAATTTTTTTACCTTCAGTAAAACCTGCACCTGTTACAACGTAAATTGTATCTTTACTACTTTTGGTCCAACCTTGTATTCTATCCTCTAATTGTTGCCAAATTTTTTGGTTAAGACCCGATTGTTGAGGTGTTACATTGGGTGAATAAAAAGTTTGATTATTCATTTCAGCATTTCTTTGTCTATCACCACTAGCTATTTGATGTCCTCTATCATGACTAGGCTTCATTCCATTAAACCAGTCTATATAGCCAGACTTTAAATTAACTTGGAATTTACTATCTAACTCTGGATCAAAAGTCCATGTCCCATTCCTTCCTACACTTCCTGCTAAATAGTACGGGTGCATAGGGTATGCTACCCAGTAAGAGATTTTATGGTCTATATCATATAAATAAGCAAAATTTCTCTGCTTAGCTCCTGGAGTATTAGGGTTATTATCAGATAACAACTTTACAACATAGCGTTCATTAACTGGTAAGTTATTTTTATAAATTAACGGAGTTTCAAAATAGCCTACTTTTGGTAGTGGTTGTGGCTCTTCAGGCTCTGAAGAACCATCTTTTAAAACATTTAATGTTTTAGTATATACTTTACTTGCATCCCATTTCCAATCTAAAGGAGTCTTCCAAATATACGTTTTTCCATTAGGTAAAATGATATTAACAGTAACGGACCCTAACCCTGTATTTGGAATAAGTAGAGCATTTGCCTCTGCTTCATTTAAACTAGAACTTACATTTGCTACTACATCTTTAGAGGAAGATTTCGCAAGAATAGTTCCTTTAACTAAATTAAAATCTGCTTCCGTAGGTATGTTTTTCAGAACTACCTTAACTCCATTAAGATCTACGTCCTTAGAATTAAGTATTAATCTAAACTTAGCCAACTGATGTCTAAATACTAAGTTTGGCTTTTTAGATGGCCCATTAAGCCCTGTTAAATTGTTAGAAAATAAAAAATCTATCTCATCAATATTACTTTGATTAGCAATATTAATAGGATAGATAAAATCTTCTAATAACTTATTTTTGGAATATGGATAGTAAGCAATAAAATCTAACGAGGAGTCTGGTGTAGGATAATCAATAGAATTTGTTCCTGGTAAAACAGTAAACACACTTCCTCCCTTAGAAACAAACGGTCTATTGTAAATTTCTGGATGAACTGTTACTTGTGATAGGTTCTTTCCTGTACTCCATGCATAAACACCTATTTTATCTTCATTTTCCCAGGTATTATTAACTTTACGAGTTAAATTTTCATCCCCAATACTTACTTGAAACGTTAACCCCTTAGATGTTGTTTTTTCTCTATCAGAGTCAATGAATTGATTTGTAGAACAGCAATATATAATTGATAATACTACAAATAACAAACTAAATTTAAATGTTTTCATATCTATTTTTTGCGCCTATTAAATAGGAAAGAGTTTCTACAAAGTTAGCCACATATTAAGATTATGATCTTGCCGAATTGTTAAATCAACTCCTTGAAAGGTATAAACTTTACTAATCTTTGTATTCATGGTTAAATATGTCATAAATACTACAAAAACAAAGTAAAAAGGAGTAAATTACATTTTCTAGATTCTTTTTAGCGCATGATATTACAAGAGTATAACCATAATTATAAGGATAGTTTCTTCTTAGGTAGGTAATCAATAGTATAGTGCAAACCTCTGCTTTCTTTTCTTTCTATGGCCTGACGCATAATAAGATACCCTACATTTATTATATTCCTTAACTCACAAATTTCTCGAGTAACCGTACTCCTCTTAAACAATTCTTCTGTCTCTTCGTATAGAATATCTAATCTTTGCCATGCCCTTTTTAACCTCAAATTACTCCTTACTATCCCCACATAAGTACTCATTATTTGATTAACCTCTTTCAAGCTTTGAGTTATTAAGACTAACTCTTCAGGAGAGTAGGTACCTCCAGCATCCCATTCAGGAATAGCTAAATTATAATTGTATTTACTTATTTGCTCCAAACTATGTTTAGCAGCAGCATCTGCATACACAACAGCTTCAATTAAAGAGTTCGAAGCCAATCTATTTCCTCCATGCAAGCCTGTTTTAGAACACTCTCCTATAGCATAAAGTCTTTTAATTGAAGACTGTCCATCCAAATCTACTTCTATTCCACCACACAAATAGTGGGCTGCAGGTGCTACAGGAATATATTCTTTAGTAATATCAATACCTAAACTTAAACACTTTTCATATATAGTAGGGAAGTGTTTTATTGTTGTTTGTGCATCTTTATGTGTAACATCCAAGAAAACAAAATCATCACCTCTGCTTTTCATTTCACTATCAATAGCACGTGCTACGATATCTCTAGGGGCTAAACAGAGTCTTTTGTCATACTTATACATAAACTTCTTGCCATCTTGAGTCCGTAATACAGCTCCATACCCACGCATAGCCTCTGTTATAAGGAAAGAAGGCCTATCTCCTGGATTATATAAAGCCGTTGGGTGAAACTGAATAAACTCCATATCTTTAACTGTTCCCTTAGCTCTATAAACCATAGCAATTCCATCTCCTGTGGCAACTAAAGGATTAGTTGTTGTTTGATATACAGCTCCACAACCTCCTGTAGCCATCAAAGTTACTTTCGCCAGATAAGTATCAACTTGCTTATTTGTAGGATTTAAAATATAGGCTCCATAACATTCAATGTCAGTAGTTTGTCTTGTTACATGTTTTCCTAAATGATGCTGTGTTAGTATTTCAATCGTAAAATGCTCCTCAAGAACATCTATATTAGGATGCGACACTACAGCCCTTATCAAGCTATTTTGAATTTCTGCTCCTGTACAATCTTTATAGTGTAATATTCTAAACTCGGAGTGGCCACCTTCTCTATGAAGATCATATTGACCGTCTTCGTTCTTATCAAACTCTACCCCCCAGCTTATGAGTTCTTCTATTTGAGAAGGGGCTTCTCTAACAACTTTTTCAACAGCATATCTATCACTCAACCAGTCTCCTGCAATTAATGTATCTTGAATATGCTTTTCAAAATTATCTACTATAGTATCAGTTACAGAAGCTATGCCACCTTGTGCATAATAAGTGTTAGCTTCTTCCAATTTAGTTTTACAAACTAAAGCAACCCTTCCTTTATCTGCAACTTTTAAGGCATAACTCATTCCTGCAATGCCAGAACCTATAACAAGGAAGTCGTATTTTTTAATCATAACTTTATAAACTAAGAAATGAATGTATTTAAGAATACTCGAATAAAACAAAAATAAGAAATAGTAACTCGAATATTTACTAAATTGCAATAATTTGATAAAATAGATGACTTAATAACAACAAATAGAGAATATGAATAGAACTTTTCAATCAAAAGTAAAATGGCATCAAATAGTTTTCCTACTTATTATCACTGGGCTATGTATATATATGATATGGATTAAACAATCTATACTGGCTACACTGCTAAGTATTATGCTTATAATAATAATAGAAAAAATAATCCACACTGAATATACGCTAACTACTGATAACGAGTTAATTATAAAAAAAGGACGTTTTAGCAAAAAACGAATAGTGAATCTTGATGAAATTATTGATATAGAGATTAAAACCTCTACTAAAGTGGGTTCTAAATATCTTTACAAATATATTTTGTTAACAACAAAAGATAATAACTATATTGGGCTAACTCCAGCTAATGTGGAAAGTTTTTACAAAACAATACTACGTAAAAAGGAGAGTTATATAGACTAAAAACCATTAAATAATAATACTATGAATCATTATCAATTAGCCATTATTGGAGGTGGCCCAGCTGGATACACTGCTGCTGAACAAGCTGGTAAAAGTAATTTAAAAACCATTTTATTTGAAAAGAACAAACTAGGTGGTGTGTGTTTAAACGAAGGCTGTATTCCTACAAAAACACTCTTATATACAGCTAAATTATATGATAATACCAAAAGTGCAGATAAGTATGCGATTAAGGTAGAGCAAGCTGAAGTTAATGTAAATAGATTAATTTCTAGAAAAAACAAAGTTGTTAGAAAATTAGTGCTTGGTGTTAAAGCTAAAGTAGCATCTGCCGGAGTTACAGTAATTGAGGGTGATGCTAACCTTACAAGCTCTACATCAATTACCTGTAATGGTGAAGTGTACACATTTGATAAACTTATAATCGCAACTGGTTCATCTACATTTATTCCCCCCATAAAAGGGTTAGAAAGCATTGATTATTGGACCCATGCTCAAGCTTTAGATGCTAAAGAATTACCTAAACATATTACTATAGTTGGTGGTGGAGTTATAGGGCTAGAGTTTGCATCCTATTATAATAGCTTAGGTGTTGAAGTTACTGTTATTGAAATGCTTGGTGAAATACTACCACCATTTGATAAAGAAGCTGCAGAGTACTTACGCTCAGAGTATATTAAAAAAGGAATTAAGTTTTTACTCGAGACTAAAGTTGAAGAGGTTTCACCCGAAAACAATCAAATCAAAATAATGGTTTCTTGTAGAGGAGAAGAGTCTTATATTATGACAGACAAACTACTTCTTAGTGTTGGAAGAAAGGCTAATATTAATCATTTTGGGCTAGAAAATCTAAACTTAACTAAAAGTGAAAAAGGACTTTACATCGTAAATAACAAACTTCAAACAAGTAATCCAAATATATATATTTGTGGTGACGCTAATGGTAAATCACTTTTAGCTCATACAGCGATAAGAGAAGCTGAAGTTGCTGTTAACACAATAACTAATATTCCTGATTCTATAGATTACTCTGCTATATCAAGTATTGTATATACGAATCCAGAAATTGCAGGAGTAGGAAAAACAGAACAACAGCTTATAGACGAGGGTGTTAATTTCGTAAAAAGAGCTATTCCAATGACTTTTTCTGGTCGTTTTGTTGCTGAAAATGAGGGTATAAATGGTCTTTGTAAACTTTTATTTAATAAAGAAACTCAACAAATACTTGGTGTACATCTAGTAGGAAATCCTGCTTCAGAAGTAATTACATTAGCAGCCATGGCTATAAACTATAAGTTGACCGTTTCTGAATGGAATAAATTAGTATTCCCACATCCAACTGTTGGAGAAATATTTAAAGACGTTCTATAATATATTTACATAAAAAAAGAGCAGTGATAGTAGCTAGCTATCACTGCTCTTTTTTTATGTAATATCATCTAAAGTCATAGACATATAGATTATCGTAAACTCAATACCATATGTTAGATATTTAGCATCTAAGGCAGGCTTATTCTATGTTGCCGACAAGCCTGAGGTTTATCGGCAATGAAACAAAGGTAGATTGCCGATATACTTGAAGTGTGTCGGCAACTTACTCAAAGTCTATTTAAAAGAAGTATATTGCCGATATGTCCCAGCTTTTTGCTTTGTAAGACCATCCATTTGCATTGTTTTTGCCAGATTTGCTTAATGGAATATTATATGCTGCACCTATTTGTAAATGCTTAAGAATAGTAAAACCACCACCTAAATTTAAGCCCACTTGCGAGTTTTCTTTTTTAAACTTTACATCTTGGAACTTTTGACTCTTACTTAAGTTGAAAAAGAAATCCGGACCAGCAGCAAGATAAAAGCCTAAAATACTTGATAATCCAAAGTTGTACTTAATGTTAATTGGAATATCTATACCTGCTTGATTCATGTTTTTTTCAGTATTGTCTGCCTCTACTTTAGCACTTTTAAAAGACAGTAAAAATGCTGCATCTAATCCAAAACCTAAGATAGGAACTTTAAAATCTACTACTGGACCTAATGAAAAACCAACTCTATTAGTTGCTTTAAAATTATCACTTACATTTTTAAATGATAAATCTGTCACATTAATACCTCCTTTAACTCCTAGTTTGATTTGTCCAAAGCTAGGAGATACTAAAGCAAACATAGTAACTAGTAATAATACAATTTTCTTTCTCATAATCGCTTTTTATATTATAAATACTATATAAGTTCATAAATAATACACAATCCTAATGACTTATAATTTTAAAATACAAAAATAGGCGATAATATATATTATCGCCTATTTTTATTTAACTATTAGAGAATACAATTAATATTCGTCCTCATTAAATAAGAAATCTTCTTTACTAGGATAGTCAGGCCAAATATCTTCAATACTTTCATATACTTCGCCTTCGTCTTCTATTTCTTGAAGATTTTCAATAACTTCTAGAGGTGCTCCAGAACGCATTCCGTAATCAATCAACTCGTCTTTAGTTGCTGGCCAAGGAGCATCTTCTAACTTTGATGCTAATTCTAATGTCCAATACATAAGTTTTAGTTTATTATAATTTTACTTGTTAATTTTCTATATTAAGCGCACAAATATAGGATAATATATATCATTTGCAATTTGTATCCCACAAAATTTCGCTTTTTCCTTCGTCCTTATTCAATTTTCGCGATAATATAAAGAAAAAATCAGATAATCTATTTACATAGGCTAATAATTCTGGTGATATTTGTACTACATCTGCCAATTCTAATATTCTTCTTTCAGATCTTCTGCAAACGGTTCTACAAACATGCGCTTGTGCAGAAGAGATAGAACCTCCTGGTAATACGAAATTTTTTAATGGCTGTAGTTCATTATCCATTTTATCTATATACAGTTCAACTTCTTCTATCTCAGATTCAAGAATTACACTTGTTTTATGCAAATTTACTTTACTTTGATCTGTTGCTAAGTGAGACCCTACATCGAATAATTTATTCTGTATTTTTAATAAAAAGTTTTTATCTTCTTCATTACTCATATAAGCAGATAATAGTCCTACATGTGAATTTAATTCATCAATAGTACCATATGCCTCTAACCTAATATTATATTTTTCTACACGAGTTCCACCAATAAGACTAGTCTTACCTTTGTCTCCAGTTTTTGTATAAACAATGCTTTTTTTCATAGTAAAGAATTTATATTAAAATTGTACTCTTAAAATTCAAAATTGACTATATAGTCTTGTTTATTTAATTTTTTATCGAAAAATAGAATTCCAAAGTCATACAAATCAAAAGATATACCAGCACCCTTATGCATTATCAATTGCCTCCAGTAGTTCAATGCTTTCTTTGAAGATCCTATACCGTATATTACTAAAATTGATTTAGAGGTAATTTGTTCATAAATAGTCTCTATATTCTCTTGAATATTACCAAATTGATCTGGAGCAATATATAAAAAATCTACTCCATATGATGTATTTATATTATAAGATACATCAATGTCTGCTTTAGCCCATCTAAATATAGGCTCAAGTTTTTTATATGAAGCAGTACAGTATAATTTATTGGGTTGATTATAATTTACTAATCTAAATAGCAGCTTATAATACTTTACAGGCTCATTATTTTTTTTTGCTAAAGCTGAAATATCTTCATACTTATAATAGAATCCTTTCTCATAAAGGACTTGTGTAATAAAATTAAAAGCAAAAGGGGAGTGTACTCCATACCCTTTACGTTGTCTAAATCTTTTAACCCAAACTATAAATTCTCTTAATACACTTTTCTTTTTCATCTAGTTTACATAAGGTAAA
>JASLCG010000042.1 GCA_030151885.1 Bacteroides sp. | reverse complement strand
AAAAAGTGTTGTTTGGGTTTAAATAGCAGTTAATTCAACTCATAAATAATTTTATGACTACATTTAGTTTCTTATTTTTGTTAGAAATAGTAATCTTAAATAATACTTTATGTCTAGGAAACTACTGATTCTTTATGCCTGTTTACTCTGTTTTTGTATTAACTTAAAAGGGGCACCTTTAGATTCGTTGTTAAATGTATTGGATAAAACCATTGAAGAAAGGAAAACTTTCAATAGAAAGAAAGAAGCCATTATTGATGGGCTAAGGGTACAGTATGATAAGTCGGCATCCAAAGATCAGCAGTTTCATGTACTAGGAAAGTTATTTAGCGAATATGATAACTATCAAACAGATTCTGCCTATAAAATAGTTGAAGCGCGGTTTGATTTAGCTAGAAAATTAGACTCAGTACAAAAATGGGCTGTTGTTTATATGAACTTGGCAGATGTATATAGAACTACAGGTTTATATAAAGAGGCGTTAGAAACACTAGAGTATATTAAAAGTAATAACTGGCAAGTCGTTGATAAGGCTTATTATTATCATTTATATCACTCATTATATGTTTTAATGTCAGACTATGCTGTCCTTGAAAAAGACAAACAGCGTTATCATAAATTAGTTTTAGATTATAAAGATTCTCTACTTGTTGTTTTGGATAAGAATGACTTGAGTTATCCACTAGTTGAAAGCACTAAGTATATGATGTATGGTGAGTTTAACAAAGCTTTAGAGGTGTTGTCTCTGGCAGAGAGTAAATTTGGAGATAACTCGCCAATGCTCAACTATACATTATCCGAGGTATATGGTCATATTGGAAATATAGAAAAGCAAAAATATTGCTTAGCACTTTCGGCTATTGAGGATTTAAGAAGTAGTATTAAGGAGTACATATCATTGCATAAATTAGCAGATATTTTATATAGTGAAGGAGACTTGAATAGAGCTTATTTTTATATGAAGTGTGCTTTAGATGATGCTGTTTTTAGTAATTCAAGGTTAAGGACTTTACAAGTTTCTCAGATGTTGCCTTTAGTTGCAGATGCACACGATCATAAAACGATACGAGAAAAGAGAGCGATGCTTATTGCTTTGTCAGTTATAGGGCTGTTAGCTCTTGTATTATTTATAGCACTATCTTATATATATAAGCAGTTAAAACAGTTATCTAAAATAAAAGAGGCTCAGAAAAAATTAAATGGAGAACTAACAGAGATTAATAGAGAGTTGAATATAGTTAATAAGCAATTAGGAGAAGCCAATCATGTAAAGGTAGAGTATATAAGTTATCTTTTTAATATGTGTTCTACTTACATAAGTAAAATGGAAGATTTTCGATTATTGGTTAAGAGAAATATTCAGACAAATCAGGTAAAACAATTGGCTAAAACTGTATCTACATCTTCTTTAGTATCGGATGAGTTAAAAGAGTTTTATAGAAATTTCGATGCTATATTTTTGAAAATATACCCAACTTTCGTTGAAGACTTTAATAAATTGCTTACTGAAGAAGGTAAGGTTAATATTAAAGAAGGTGAGTTGTTAACACCTGAATTACGAATTTATGCGTTAATAAGATTAGGAATTACTGATAGTGCTAAAATTGCAGATTTTTTACATTACTCTACACAAACTATATATAATTATAGACAGAAAGTAAGGAATAAAGCAAAGAGTGATAGGGATGAGTTTTTAGATGAAATATCTCGGATAGGTCTTGATTAATATCAACATACAGATTAAAAGTAAGCTATAAAAGCTTACTTTTTTTTTGCTTAAAGTAATATTAAAACATTGATAATTAATTGATTAATAATTATGAAAGTTTACTTTATAGTTTACCATGTATAGGATGTCTCTTATATAAGGAATAGTTTTGTATATGTATTGTATAAAGTTGATTTAGGTCAAAACTTTATTTTAGAACCTAAAATCTAATATGAAATAATTGTTAAATTAAATTAATCTTAAAATGGAAAATACGCATAGAAAAAGCTGGTTCAAGATTTGCCTTTTATTTATGGTAAGTTTTTTGACATTGGCTAATGTTAGTGCACAAAACAATTCCAAAATTACCATTACAGGGGTAGTTTACGATGAACTAGGACCTGTGGCAGGTGCAAATGTTATGGTAAAAGGTACAACAGATGGTACTATTACCGATTTTGATGGTAATTTTTCAGTAAAAGCTCCAATAAATTCTACATTGGTAATCTCATTTATTGGGTTTAAAACACAAGAAGTAAAAGTAACGTCATCATCTCTTATGAAAATTAAGCTTAAAGATGATACAGAGTTGCTTGACGAAGTTGTAGTTATTGGTTATGGTAGTGTAAAGAAAGAAGACCTTACAGGTGCTGTTACAGCTATTAAGACTGATGAAATTAATCGTGGTTCTATAACAAATCCGCAAGAACTCATCCAAGGTAAAGTATCTGGTGTGTTTATTCAACCACCTTCAGGACAACCTGGTGGTGAAACCAAAATGAGAATTCGTAGTGGAGCATCATTAAACGCTAGCAATGATCCTCTTATTGTAGTAGATGGAGTGCCTTTAGCAAATGATGCAGCTCCTGGAATGGCAAATGGATTATCTAGTATCAACCCTAACGATATAGAAACTTTTACAGTACTAAAGGATGCATCGGCAACAGCTATATATGGTTCTCGTGCATCGAATGGAGTAATTCTTATTACGACAAAAAAAGGCTCTACGGGTGGATTGAAAGTGGCATATAATGGAACTTTCAGTATAAACGACCCTTATAAAAAAATGAAAACTTTAGATGCAGCTACATATCGTAAAGTAGCACCAACAGCATTTGAAGGTACTGTACGTAAAACAGTAGAAGATTATTTGAATATTTTTCCTGATCAAAGCACAAATTGGCAAAATGAGGTTTTTAGAACTTCTTTTAGCACAGACAATAATGTAAGTGTTGCTGGTGCTGCACTAAATACTCCTTTCCGTGTATCATTAGGATACAATAATGACCATGGAACTTTAAAACAATCTAAATACGAGCGTTACACTGTTGATGCAAGTGTAAATCCTAAATTCTTTGATAATCATTTAGATATAAAGATTAACATAAAAGGTACAATCAACAAGAATAAGTTTACAGATACAGGGGCTATTGGTGCAGCGGCATTCTTTGATCCGACAAAACCTGTTTATAATGATAGTGGTATGTTCAATGGCTACTGGAACTGGACAACTTATAAAGATGGTCCTAATACAGGTTCTTATGGAAAGCCTTCTTCAGAAGCAATGGCGAACCCTGTTGGAACTATTTTTGACAGATTTGATACAGGTAAAACAAAGCGTAGCATTGGTAATATTCAAGCAGATTATAAATTACACTGGTTGCCAGACCTGCATTTTAATTTGAACTTAGGTTATGATGTAGCAAGGGGTAGAGGAGATAAAGGACCAGAGATTAACTCTTTTATGGCTTCGAAAGATGATCTTTTTGAAAATGTTGGTCGAAGAGAATACTGGAATAACTTCAGAAGAAATCAATTACTTGAGTTTTACACTTCTTACGAAAAAGACATTGAAGCTATTCAAAGCCGTATAAATGTGATGGCAGGTTATTCATACCAAAACTTTTATTATGCAGATTATAATAGAAACTATTCTCCAATTTTAGATGGAAATATAAACCCAGACTTAGATTCATCTTGGGAAGTGTCTGAGGATAAGTCTCAATATATTCGCTCTGGAGCATATACAAGACCAAGTGAAAACTTATTAGTATCATTTTATGGTCGTGCAAACTATGTGTTTAAGAATAGATACTTATTAACTGGTACAGTAAGACGTGATGGTTCTTCTAGATTCTATAAGGATAATCGCTGGGGAACATTTAGCTCTGTAGCTGCTGCTTGGACTATCTCGGAAGAGAGCTTTATGAAAGAGATAGATTGGTTATCTAATCTGAAATTTAGATTGGGATATGGTTCAACTGGTCAGCAGGATTTGGGAAATAACTTTTACCCTTACTATGCTGCCTATATTGAAAGTACCAATCATGACTCGGAATATTTAGGCGACTTATTAGTAATGCCTGGTAAGTACAATAGAGACTTAAAATGGGAGACTACTGATACTTATAACATTGGTCTTGATTTTGGAATTTTATCAAATAGAATAACAGGATCGGTAGAGTATTATAAGAAAAAAACAAAAGATTTACTAGGAGTGGTAAATGTTCCTGCGGGGACTAACTTCACTAACCGACTAATTACTAATATCGGTAAAATGGAGAATCAAGGAGTTGAGTTTAATATTAATGCTGTAGCAATAGATACTAAAGATTTTACATGGAATATAGGATTTAATGCTACTTGGAATGAGAGTAAAATAACAAAACTTGTTCAAAGCGGTAATGATACTTACCCTGGTATTGAAGTTGGAGGAGGTGGTATAGGTACTGGCTCTAATGTTCAGAAGCACATGGTTGGCTATGCTCCATTTACATTTAATGTGTATCAACAAGTATATGATGAGAGTGGAAAGCCTATCCAAAATGCTTTTGTTGATAGAGACGGTGATGGAAAAATAACTGATGCCGATCGTTATTTAACTAAGAGTCCAATGCCTAAATACTTCTTTGGTATGAGTCATAGCTTTACTTATAAAGACTTTGATCTAGGTTTTAATTTAAGAGCGAATATTGGAAACTATGCATTTAATAATGTTGCTGCAACCAATTCTACTTTAGCAGGCGCTTATGGTGGACAAGGATTCTTAACAAACTTACATAAGACAGCTTTAGAAACAGGTTTTAAACAGACCAATACTCCAGAGCAGAGTAAATCAGACTATTTCTTAGAGAATGCTTCATTTTTGAAAATGGACAATATAACATTTGGGTATAGCCTTCCTAAGTTATTTGGGACAGTAAGTGGACGAGTGTCATTCTCTATTCAAAATGTATTTACACTTACTAAATACTCTGGCTTAGATCCAGAAAATAGTGGTGTTGATGGTAATATATGGCCACGCCCACGAACATACACTTTTGGAGTAAATCTTAACTTCTAATATTATATACTTATGAAAACAAAGCATATTATACTAGGTTTAACTATTCTTTTACTGACTGCTTGTGTAGGAGATTTGGATGTTAAACCACTAGACCCTAATATAAATACTGCCGATAGAGTTTATCGTGTAAAAGAAAACTATTATAAAAATCTATTAAAAGTTTACTCTGTCTTAGCAATGAGTGGACAAGACGGCTCGGGTAGTTCGGATCTGGAAGGATTGGATGGTGGAAACACTCAGTTTTATCGTTCGATGTGGAACTTACAGGTGGCATCTACTGATGAATGTATCAACTCTTGGCCCGATCCATGGGTACCAGAGGTTACTGAAATGAAGTGGACGGCTGTTGGAAATGAGTCTATTGAAGGTGTGTACCATAGAGCTATGTTTATGGTAGCATTGGTAAATGAATATATTAATCAAACTACTGATGCAAATATGGCTGATAGAGGTATAGAAAAAGAGTTCTGGCCAACAGTTCACCAATATAGATATGAGGCTCGTTTTTTAAGAGCTTTAGCTTATTATTACCTAATGGACATGTATGGTAATCCTCCATTTATAACAGAAAGTAACTACTCTAGTAAACCAGAACAGATAGGTAGAAAAGGACTATTCAACTGGATTGAAAAAGAATTAATAGACATAAAAGATAAACTTGTTGAAGCTAAGGCAGCTGGCTACTATGGTAGAGTAGATCAAGGTGTTGTTAATGCACTGCTTTCTAGAATGTACCTTAATGCAGAAGTTTATACTGGACAGCCTCGTTATGATGACTGTATAATAGCTAGTGAAAACGTCTTTAATGCAGGTGTTTATGATTTGACAGAGAATTATGCAGATCTATTTAAAGCTGATAATAACAGACCAGAGGTTACACGTGAAATAATTTTTCCGATTGTTTATGAAGGTACAAAAACACAAACATATGGAGGTATTCGTTTTCTAATATCGGCATCTCGTGGAGCAGGAGAGGTTGATGAGGCTACAGATGGTGTAAAAGGAGGATGGAGTGGAAATAGAGCTCTACCAACATTGATAAATCTGTTTCCTTTTAAAGATCAGCAAAATCCTAAGGCTTCAGAAATAAATGACAGAAGAGGTATATTCTTTGATAATAATAGAAGTATTGATATCAAAACAGATTATACTAAAACATTTGAGTCAGAAGGTTGGGCTGTATATAAATTTACAAATGTTACATCACAAGGTGTACCAGGTTCAAATTCAGATTCTCCTGATACAGATATTCCATTAATTCGTTTGCCAGAAATATATTTGAATTATGCAGAAGCTATTGTAAGAGGTGGTAACGGAGGGTCTAAGTCTGAAGCTACTAGATACATTAATAAATTAATTGAAAGAGCTTACGGTCACGATAAAGCGAATATTAAAGAAAGTGATTTAACACTGAAATTCTTATTAGAAGAGAGAGCAAGAGAGTTATATTGGGAAGGAACTCGTAGAACAGACTTAGTACGCTATAATTATTTTACAACTGCTGATTATTTATGGCAGTATAAAGGTGGATCTAAATTAGGAGCTGCTGTTGAGTCTTATAAAAATGTTTACCCTATACCATCTTCAGATTTGACAGTTAATGGAATGTTAATACAAAATGAAGGTTATTAATCTTGGTACTTATGAAAAATAATAAAATTATATATTCGATAATATTTCTCCTATTGGCTATTACTGGCTGTAGTGATGATTTAGATAAAGTTACTTATCATCCTGGACAATCTGAACCAGGAGTTATGAGCCCTGTTCAAGAGAGTTATGTATTAGATAAGAATAATCCAGATCAGGTGATTGATACTTTTAAGTGGGGAGAGATAAAGTTTAACTACTCGGCAGCTGTTGAATATGTTTTGGAGATAGATTTAGCTGGAAAAGACTTTGAAAATGCTCAAGAGGTGACGGCAACAACCGAACTATCTTCGGGAATTGTGGCATCAGTCTTAAATGCTAGTATGAATTCATTACAAAAAAAATATGGCTTTGTACACGGGACTGTACAAAATGTAGAGTTTCGTATCAAAGGGTCAATTAGTAGTGAAGCAACCCCTATTTATACTAATAGTGTAGAAAGCAAAGTAACCTCTTATTTTGAATATCCTAAAGTATGGATTGTTGGTAGTTATAATGATTGGGGCTGGGAGCATCCAAATACACAAGTTCTATTTGCATTTAACGATGAAACACCTAATGAATATACTGCTTGGGTTTCGTTTGAAGGAAAAGCCCAAGATGGTTTCAAAATCACAGATGCAAAAGATTGGGCACATGCTAATTTTGGAACTGAACTAGAGGCTAAAGAGGTAACAGAGCAAGAAGAAGTTATGCTTGTAAATAGTGGTGATTCTAAGAATATTACATTGTATGGAAAAAACTACTACAAGTTTAAGTTTAATAAAACTACAGGGTTATTAACTAATATGGCTTCTATGGATAGCTTTGGAGTAGCAGGTACAGCAATGACAGAGGATGTTAAGATGAATCTTAATCCTAAAAATCAGGAGTTTACAACATTAGCAACTTTGAGCGATGGAGAGATATACTTCAGAGCAGATGCTAAAGATGAGGTTACTTATGGTTTAGGAAATAGCGATGGTGTATTAGTAGAAGGAACTAATGGTATTCTTGTAGAGGCTGGTACATATATTATTACTGTTGATATTAATAACCCTGTACACTTAACATATAAGATAGAGAAGGCTGATCCTCTAGATCCTGCAAAAATGGAAGCTCCTCAATTCAATGAATTAGGTGATATTACAGCAACTGAAAAACAAGAAGTCAGTTTTAAATGGTCTGCAGTGTCATTTGGTGATCAGTTTGCTACAACTGTTAATTATACTCTTGAGATGGGAGTTGTAGGCGATAATTTTACGCAGCCTATTGTCTTAACAACAACCAAAGATGAAAAATTTACGACTACTGGTACTGTGTTGTTTAATAAAATTAAAAAGTTAAATACCGATTTAGAATTAGGTGATACGTACCCTGTCGAATTTAGACTAAGAGCCGAAGTAGCTGGTCTTCAAGAAGACTTACTATCTGATGTAATAGCTGCTAAAATTACTATTACTGAAGAGCCTGAGTATCCTAATAATCTTTATATGATTGGTGAGGCTATTGGTGGCTGGGATTGGAATACTAATGGTTTAGATATGATTCCTGTTACAGAAACACCTGGTAAATTCTGGATTGTAAGGTACTTAGAGGCAGATAAAGCTTTTAAGTGGTCTCCTGTAAAAGATTGGAATGGAGATTTTGCACAATTAGATAATAATAAAGGATTTCTTGTTAACGATGGTAATGCTATTGTTGAAGAAACTGGTCTATATCTTATTTATATTGATATGCAAGCTAGTGAAATAACTATTGAAAAGGCTCAGTTATTTGGTATTGGAGATGCTTTTAATGGGTGGGATAATCCTTTGGAAATGACTGTGGTAAATGATAAAGCTTTAATTAACGTAGTAAATAATGGTGAATTAAGGCTATATGCACAGTGTAGTTCTGCAACAAACATTGATTGGTGGAGAATGGAGTTCACACTTCGTAACGGAGAAATTGTTTATCGTAAGAATGATGGTGAAATCAATCCAGTGACAAGTGTAGAGGCTAATCAGAATATTGAATTAGATTTTAATAGTAATTCTGGAAATATAAAGTAGAATAAATAATTAGGGTGTAGCATTTTGCTACACCTTGATATATACAAAAGAACTATGAAAAATATATATGGGTTATTATTATTACTTCCACTTTTATTTGGCTCTTGCAATGAGTTAGATAATAATCCTTGGAGAGGTAAAGATATTATTCCAGATCCTTCCGTTATTATTAGAAAAGAAGGAACCTTAGAGGGGTTAAAAGATGGAATTACTAGAATTGATGATAAAACTTTAGCATTTGTTCTTCATGCTCCTTTGAATGATGAAGTGTACCTATTAGGTGATTTTAATAATTGGACTGTTAATGAAGAATTTAAGTTAACTAAGGAAGGTGAACGTTTTTGGATCTATTTAACACAGTTTGATGAAGCTAAGGAGTATGCTTGTCAATATTTAGTTGATGACTATATTCGTATAGCAGATCCTTATGCTACTATTGTTTTAGATCAGAATGATAAAAACATCTCTAAGGGTACCTATCCTAATCTTCATCCATATCCTGCTGGAGCTGGTGGAGAAGTAGCAATGTTAGTTAGTACAGTTGAAAATAACTATAATTGGTCTATTAAAAACTTTAAAATAGATAATCCTGAAAATATGGTTATCTATGAGTTACTAATAAGAGATTTTACTGAGGATAGGAATATAAAAGCTGTACAAGAAAAAATACCATATTTAAAAGAGTTGGGTGTAAATGTTATAGAGCTAATGCCTATAAATGAGTTTGAAGGAAATAATAGTTGGGGCTATAATCCGTCCTATTTCTTTGCTACAGATAAAGCTTATGGTACAGAATTAGCATATAAAGAATTTATAGATGCTTGTCACTCAAATGGGATAGCTGTTGTAATTGATATGGTTTTAAATCATGCTTTTGATCAATGTGCTTTAGTGAAGTTATCAAAAGATAAGAATAATAAGATGTTAGCAGATAATCCATGGTTTAATTTAGAATCTCCAAATACAGCTTACGCTTGGGGGCAAGATTTTAATCATGAAAGCGTAGCAACCCAAAGGTTTGTTGATCGTGTATGCGAATATTGGTTGACAGAATTTAATATTGATGGTTTTAGATTTGATTTTACAAAAGGCTTTACTAATAATCGAGGTGATGGTTGGGATTATGATGCAGATCGTATTCGAATATTAAAACGTATGTATGATAGCATTATGAAAGTTAATCCAAATGCGATAGTAATCTTTGAACATTTAACAGATAATATTGAAGAGAAAGAACTAGCAGACTACGGTATTTATCTTTGGGGAAATATGAATTCGCAATATAATCAAGCTACGATGGGATATAAAGATAATGATCTTTCTAGAACATCTTATCAAAATAGAGGTTGGAGTAAACCGCACCTAGTATCTTATATGGAAAGCCATGATGAAGAGCGTATTATGTTTAAAAACTTGGCTTATGGTAAAGAGTTTAATACGTATAGTTGTAAAGACTTAAATACTGCTTTAGCTCGTGTTGAGGCGGCAGCAGCTATATACTTCTCTATACCTGGTCCTAAAATGATTTGGCAATTTGGAGAGAGAGGGTATGATGTTGAGCTTAATGGTTTAAATGGCGAAAACAGGCTGGATATAAAACCTTCATATTGGCAATATATGGATGTAGATAGCCGTAAACAACTTTATGATGCTTTTGCGTTCTTTATAAAGCTTAAAAAAGAAAATCCTGCATTTAGTACAACTAATTTTGATTTAGAAGTAGGAGAGGGATGGATTAAAAAAGTAGCGCTACATCATGCACAGGGATCTGTATACACTGTTGCTAACTTTGATGTTGTAAACCATAATGTAAATATAAGCTTTGATAAGTCTGCTAAATGGATAGATCTTACGTCCAACGAAGTTGTAACTATAGGAAATAATGCTCAGTTAGTATTAGAACCAGGGGAATATAAAATTATAGCACAACAATAAAATTACTTTTATAAACATAAATATAAACTAACTTATGAAACGATTCTTATCATTTGGAATGAGTTGTCTACTAGTAGGAGGTTTGGTAGCACAAGACCTTAAATCTCCTAATGAGGAGTTTAAACTACACTTTGAACTTAGTGATAACGGAAGACCTACTTATTCATTAAATTATAAAGATGTACAGGTTATAAAGCCTAGTACATTAGGTTTTGAACTGAAAAAGAACATTGAGGGAGCGCCAGCTTCTTTTGATGATTTTTCTCCAGAAACTGATAAAGATTTTAATAATAAACTAGCAAATCTTTATAGTGACTTTGAAATTAAAAAGGTAGAAACTACCTCTTTTGATGAAACTTGGAAACCTGTATGGGGGGAGTCTAGCTCTATTCGCAACCATTATAATGAAATGCTTGTTAAATTGGTACAACCAAGTACTGATAGAGAAATAGCTATTCGATTCCGTCTTTTTGACGATGGATTAGGATTTAGATATGAGTTTCCATCACAAAAGAATTTGACTTACTTTGTAATAAAAGAGGAGTTAACGCAGTTTGCTATGCATGGTGACCATAAAGCTTTCTGGATACCAGGAGATTATGATACACAAGAGTATGATTATACGACATCTAAACTATCTGAAATTAGGGGGTTAATGTCTACAGCTATAACACCTAATACTTCGCAAACACCATTTTCTCCAACAGGTGTACAAACGTCATTAATGATGAAAAGTGATGATGGTATATATATAAATCTTCATGAGGCAGCATTAGTAAATTATGCTTGTATGCACTTGGAGTTAGACGATAAAAATATGATTTTTCAATCGATTTTAACACCAGATGCTATTGGTGATAAAGGGTATATTCAAACTCCTACAACATCGCCTTGGAGAACTGTTATAGTAAGTAACAATGCTGCTGATATCTTAGCTTCTGATATGACATTAAACTTGAATGAACCATGTAAAATAGAAGATACATCTTGGATACGTCCTGTTAAATATATGGGCGTTTGGTGGGAAATGATTACAGGCAAGAGCTCTTGGGCTTATACTGATGATTTGTTAAGTGTAAAGTTAGGAGAAACAGATTATACAAAGGTTAAGCCTAATGGAAAGCATGGTGCTACTACAGAAAATGTAAAACGCTACATCGATTTTGCTGCTAAACATGGATTCGATGCCTTGCTTGTTGAAGGCTGGAATGAAGGTTGGGAAGACTGGTTTGCTCGTTCTAAAGATTATGTATTTGACTTTGTAACTCCATATCCAGACTTTGATGTCGTGGCAGTGCGTGACTATGCTAAATCTAAGGGTATTGAAATGATGATGCATCATGAAACATCTGGCTCTACTGTTAATTATGAGCGACATATGGATAAGGCATATCAATTTATGAAAGATAATGGATACAACTCTGTAAAAAGTGGATATGTAGGTAATATTATACCGAGAGGAGAGCACCATTATAGTCAAACTATCGTGAATCATTACCAATATGCACTTGAGAAAGCTGCTGAGTATAAAATTATGGTTAATGCTCATGAAGCAGTACGCCCAACAGGTTTATCTAGAACATATCCTAACTTAATTGGCAATGAATCTGCTCGTGGTACAGAGTATCAAGCTTTTGGTGGTAATAAACCTAACCATGCTACAGTCTTACCATTTACACGATTGATTGGCGGCCCAATGGATTATACACCTGGTATTTTTCAAATGGATGTTAGTTACTACAATCCAGATAATCATTCTCATATCAATACAACTTTAGCTAATCAATTAGCTCTTTATGTAACAATGTATAGTCCATTACAGATGGCTGCTGATATTCCAGAAGTGTATGAGCAGTTTATGGATGCTTTTCAATTTATTAAGGATGTTGCTATTGATTGGGATGAAAGTAAATACTTAGAGGCAGAACCAGGTGAGTACATTACTATAGCTCGTAAACAGAAAAATAGTAGTAACTGGTTTGTGGGTAATGTCGCAGGAGTAGAAGGTCATCAGTCTAAAATTTCTCTAGATTTTTTAGAGCCTGGTAAAAAATATGTAGCTACAATATATCAAGATGGAAAGAATGCACATTATAAAACTAATCCACAAGAGTATGTAATTAAAACTAGAACAGTTACATCAAAGAGTAAATTAAATATTAAGTCTGCTCCAGGTGGTGGTTATGCTATAAGTATAGTGGAGAAATAACCAAAACTGTTTAAATATTAAAATGAATATACCCTCTGACTAGTTTTATGAATTCTTATCAGAGGGTATTTTATACTTTAAAAGAGATTTTAGAATGAGAAAAATAATTTATTTATTATTCATATTTGTATCAACCTATAGTATTGCTCAAAAGGTAGAAACTGTTCACCCTGCCTTTTGGTGGTCGGGAATGAAAAACTCAGAGCTACAAATATTACTTCATGGAAAAGATTTGGGAGGTGCGTCTGTTACACTGTCATCTGATGATATTAAGATAAACGAAACAGTATCGTTAGAGAATTCGAACTATTTAGTATTGTATTTAGATTTAGCAGATTCTAAACCTGAGCATTTTACAATAAATATAAAAAAAGGAAAGAAGGAAATAAAGATTCCTTATGAACTAAAAGAGAGAACGAGCAGAGTTAAAGCACAAGGTTTTAGATCTGAAGATGTTTTATACCTAATTATGCCAGATCGTTTTGCGAATGGTAATACCAACAATGATGTTGTGGCATCTTTAAAAGATAAAAATACAGATAGAACCAATCCTAGTGCTAGACATGGTGGAGATATTGCAGGTATAGCTAGTAAAATCGACTATTTGGCCGATTTAGGTGTAACAGCAGTATGGTTAAATCCCGTACAGGAAAATGATATGAAAGAGACCTCTTATCATGGTTATGCCATTACAGACTATTATAAAGTTGATGAAAGATTGGGAACAAATGAGGAGTTTGTACAATTTGTTGATCAGTCACATGGTAAGGGCCTTAAAGTAGTTATGGATATGATTTTTAATCATTGTGGTAGTGAGCATATTTTCTTTAAAGATAAACCAGCTCATAACTGGTTTAATTTTCAAGAAAATTTTGTGCAAACTTCTTATAAAACGATACCTCAATTTGATCCTTATGCTTCAAAGTATGATATGGCTAAAGCTGTAGATGGTTGGTTTGTATCTGTTATGCCCGACTTAAACCATAGAAATAGACATGTTCAACGCTATTTAGTTCAAAATAGTATTTGGTGGATAGAATATGGTGGAATTGATGGAATACGTCAGGATACACATCCTTATGCTGATTTTGATTTTATGTCTGAATGGTGTAAAGAATTATTGAATGAATATCCTAATTTCTCTATAGTGGGCGAAACTTGGGTTAATTCGAATGTCGGAGTTTCGTTTTGGCAGGCAGATAGTAAAGTGGCAGCTCCCAAAAATTCTCATTTGCCTGTAGTAATGGATTTTCCTTTAATGGGAATAATGAATCAAGCTTTTGATGAGGAGACAACTGATTGGTCACAGGGTTTATCTAGAATTTATGAATATTTAGCTGAGGATATTGTATATGCTGATCCTATGAATTTACTTGTATTCTTAGATAATCACGATACTGATCGTTTTAATAAGAATGAAGATCTTGCACAAAACTTAAAACGTTATAAGCAAGCACTCTCTTTTTTATTGACAACAAGAGGAATTCCACAATTATATTATGGAACGGAAGTAGGGATGTTTGGCGATAAATCTAAAGGCGATGGTTATGTTCGTGAGGATTTTCCTGGAGGTTGGAAAGATGATTCTAAAAATGCTTTTGATAAAAGTAGTAGAACTTATATAGAAAATGCTATATTTGATTTTACTAAGATGCTCTTAACGTGGAGGAAAGGTAACGATGTTATCTCGAAAGGTACTTTGAAACAATTTTCTCCTAATAATGGGGTATATGTTTATGCTCGTCAGTTAGGTAAAGAGACTATCTTAGTTATTATTAATGGTAGTGACTCTAATAAAGAAATAAATTTAGAGCGCTACAATGAGATTTTGTGTCCCTATAAAGTAGGGAAAGATATTGTCGGTGGACAAGATCTAGATTTAACTACAAAGACTCTGAAAGTACCAGGCAGGGATGTTTATATTTTAGAGTTGAAATAAAATAGTTAGATTTCTTGATTAATATGTGTTAGAATTGAATTTAACGTACTCTTAGAAGTGATTTCTCAGAGTACGTTTTTTTGTGATTAAGAACATAGCTTTTAGATTGTATCTTATGTAATAATGTTTTACATTTAGTAAGTTTATAATGCTAATCATAATTTATGAGTAACTTATCGCCTATATTCTTTATAGTAGGAATCTTTTTTTTGGTAGTTATATTACCTGGAACTCTTTTCTATTTTAAAAAACACAAAAGTTATTTAGGAAAAAATCAGTTGAAGCGTTTAAAGGAAGATGAAGACTTTGATGTTGCTCAAATGATTTATGGCTTAAATAACTCTTTTTTAGTTGCTATCGACTACGATTTAGCTAAAGTAGCATATATAGAAGATGACCATCATCTACTGCTGAATTTTAGTGATATATTGGGAGCAAAAGTTTTAAATAAGAATGAAATACACAATCTTTCAGCTCACTCAGGTGTGAGGCAACCTGCATTGGTTGGTAAAAATCTATTAGTAGATCCAAGTACAATAATAACTCCAGAGAATGAAGCTGATGGAAAAATAACACCTAGTATATTATTGCACTTATCATTATCTCTAAAACACCTGCCAGATATTTACATTAATTGCTTTGATTTTAAGTATCATACAGTATCTCCTACAAGAGCAAAACACATTAGTTATTCGGCAGGAATGGAATTGGCTCATAATTTAGAGTCTATATTTACTTATATCAGTAATATCCATCGTCCATTACAAGATAATTGAGGAGTGTAATGTTGTTATAAAAAAAAGAGTCAATCTTTAGATTAACTCTTTTAATGGGTGACTGATGGGATTCGAACCCACGACATTCAGAACCACAATCTGACGCTCT
>JASLCG010000079.1 GCA_030151885.1 Bacteroides sp. | reverse complement strand
AATAGATAGATAGTATAATATAGAGGTGTTTAAGCTTAAAAGTTTAGACACCTCTACTTTTTTATATATATGTATAAACAAAACCTGAAAATAGGTATAAATAAAAATAATATCACAAGTTATAACTTAAGCAAGTCAGAAATATACTAGTCTTTTACAGCATTAAACTTTAACTTTGTCGCTGATAAACGAATGAACCTTGATAAATAAAATGAAAAAAAATATTTTTGTAGTAGCCGCAGTAATTGTAAAAGATGGGAGCATCTTATTCGCTCAGCGAAATAGAAATAAAACTCTTGCACTGAAATGGGAATTTCCAGGTGGGAAAATTGAATCGGGAGAGACTCAAGAAGAAGCGTTAGTACGTGAAATTAAAGAAGAGTTAAGCTGTTGTATAAAAGTAGGCAAAAAAATAATCTCAACAACTCACTCATATGATTTTGCAACAATACATCTCACAGCCTTTTTATGTACTTTATCTGATGATAAGATACTGTTGAATGAACACGAAGCCTTAAAATGGCTTAACCCTAATGAACTAAACACCCTAGATTGGTCTGAAGCAGATAAACCAATTGTAAAACACATAGAAAAGCTGTTCTTATAAATCTCACTACTTATAGAAGTGAATTATGCATTTTATTTGATTAGTTATTTACAATAACAGGATTTACATATATAATGTAATATTCTTTTTTTAATTACTCCAATAGCAACATACCCTACTCCTATTTCTAGATAAAGCTTAGAATAGAAAGCTATTTTTAATATAATGTACAGATTGATATAAATAGACAACTAATTAATGTTATTAAGCACCTTTTTTCTATATTCGCATTGGTGGATTTTTTCACTTAAAATATAAAGAAATTAAAATGAAGGTTGAAGTTACTTTTAGAGAGATTGAACAATTACTTGCACCTAGCATGGATAGCCCTATACATTTAGAGTATATAGGTCTTAATTGTGTTAAAGTGAAATATAGCCATTTCAGTGTTAAAGTTAATATCCAAAAAATAGAAGGTTACCGAATTACATTAGCATACGAATTAGATAGTTTTAAAAACTTTGCATTGAAAATCAGTAATTACTTTTTCAACTTTAAAGATAAAGTTAATCCTAATATCTATCAGTGGGATCTAAAAAACAAAACTGTTGAAGTAAATTTATTTGAGGTAGATGAGTTTTCTAGATTTAGGAAATACTTTATAATCAGAAATGTTCTTATAAATAGCGTAGGTATATTTGTCTATTTTAATATTCAAAGCACAGATAATGCTACTGTTGTAAAGCAAGATAACAAGTCTTAAAAACATATAGATGATAACATATTATTATGTTTACCTAAAATAGAATATGATGTGCTATTCTTCAGATGTTACGTCATGGTTATTATCCTTTCAAGATCGCTATAAAAGAGACTAATTATCACTAATTCTATAAGAAGATTGTATACAAAATTAATCTTTTTGAGTCTTTTTTTAATATTTAATTCACTTTTAGCAAGGTAGATAGGCTACAGGAGTAATTTTTTATGAAAAATAAGTAATTACCTTCTTTATTTGTTATCTTTGCCCTCTCAAATCAAAAAAAATAAGAAGTAGTTTAAAATACTACTTTCTTAATAATTGCTTCACCTTATTATATATACATCATATATAATTAAGGGAATAAAACATGTAAAACTAATTAAGGCGAATTTTTAAACATCAATTCATGGGATTATTACAAGATAAATTAGCGAAATACGACTTACCTCAACGTGTTAAGGCAAAAGGCGTATATCCCTACTTTCGCTGCATTGAGAGCGAACAAAACACAGAAGTGATTATGAGTGGCAGAAAAGTCCTCATGTTTGGCTCAAACTCTTACTTAGGCCTAACTAATCATCCAAAAGTAATTGAAGCTGCTGTAGAAGCAACACATAAATATGGTACAGGCTGTGCTGGTTCTCGTTTTTTGAATGGTACACTAGACATTCATCTAGAACTTGAAAAAGAATTAGCAGAGTTCGTAGGTAAGGAAGATGCCCTAATCTACTCTACAGGATTCCAAGTTAACTTAGGTGTCGTATCTTGTGTTACAGGTCGTGAAGATTATATTATTTGCGATGAATTAGATCATGCATCTATTGTTGAAGGACGTCGTCTATCTTTTTCTACATGCTTAAAGTTTAAGCATAACAACATGGAATCTTTAGAAAATGAACTTAAAAAATGTAAACCTGAATCGGTTAAGCTAATCGTTGTAGATGGAGTTTTTAGCATGGAAGGGGACATTGCAAACCTACCAGAAATAGTTCGTTTATCTAAAAAATATAATGCCAATATAATGGTTGATGAAGCACACGGACTAGGAGTACTAGGAAACTTAGGCCGTGGTACTTGCGACCACTTTGGTGTAACAAAAGACGTTGACCTTATTATGGGTACTTTTAGTAAGTCACTAGCTGCAATCGGAGGTTTTATAGCTGCTGATGAATCCATTATAAACTACCTACGTCACAATTCTAGATCATATATTTTTAGTGCTAGTAACACACCTGCTGCTACAGCTGCTGCGCGTGAAGCTTTGCATATAATGAAAAAAGAACCTGAAAGAATAGAAAGACTTTGGGAACTAACAAATTATGCTTTAAATAATTTTAGACAACTTGGTTTTGAAATAGGATCGACAGAAACACCAATTATTCCGTTGTATGTACGAAATATGGAAAAAACATTTATGGTTACAAAACTTCTTTTTGATGAAGGTGTTTTTGTAAACCCTGTTGTTCCACCTGCGTGCTCACCAAATGATACACTAATTCGCTTTTCACTAATGGCAACCCATACAAAAGAGCAAATTGACTTTGCTATTGAAAAGCTTGTTAAATGCTTTAAAGCACTAGATATTCCTTTGAATAAATAAAACTATTCTAAATAGTCAACCTCATAAAAGGTCTTTAAGATTAATCTTAAAGACCTTTTTTATTTACAATTATATACCTTTGTGCATTTTTCTATTTTCAAATAAAAATCCAATTAAAATATTTTCACTACTCAGGTACACCATTAAATAACTAATAATCAGCATTAAATGTATAAAATACAAAGCAATAATATTTTTTATCAATATTATTTACTTTATATTTGTGCCAATATTTTACATTTTTAAGATATAAATTTTATTTATCTAAAGTAAAATATACCCTTATACTTGAAACGCAGAATAGCATAAAAAGATTAGTAGTATATAGCTGTTATTCCCAAATATAAATCCACTTAATTAGTCTGTTAGTATTTACTAACACATAACAAAAGCTTATACTAATATCTTATAATCTATTCGCTTAAACTTTATATAAAATGCGAATTACAATTTCTAAAATTTTATCAGTTTTCCTGATAGTATTATTAAGCACTAGTTGTGCAAATGATTTACACATAACAATGCCACAGGGACCTAAAGGTGAAGATGGAAAAGATGGAAAAAACCTTTATGAAATATGGAAAGAAATTCCTGGCAATGAAAATGGATCTAAAGAAGATTTTTTTAGTACACTTAAAGGAGAGAAAGGTGAAAATGGTAAAACAGGTGACTCTTCTTACGATGTATGGAAAAAAGTTATAGAGGAACAAAAAGACTCCTCAAAAATAAGTATCCGAAATGAAAAAGGAGAAAAATGGCTAGCAGATAGAGATGGAGATCAATTAGAGGACTACTTTAGATGGCTAAAAGGAAAAGATGGACTTAGTGTATATGAGTATTGGAAAGAGAGAAATCCTAATGGAACAGAAGCTGATTTTGAAGAGTGGCTTCAAGGAAAAGACGGACAAAACGGGTCTGGTGGAACAAATGGAGAAGATGCGCTAAGTGCTTTTGAAATATGGAAGATTGTTACTGGAAATAAAGATGCAACTGAAGAAGACTTTTTAAATTGGTTAAAAGGTTCGAGCGGCCTAGATGGTACTAATGGTAAAAGTATTTTTGAAATATGGAAAGAGAAGAATCCAAATGGTACTGAAACTGATTTTGAAGAGTGGATTCAAGGAGAAGATGGTCAAAATGGTCTAAATGGAAAATCTGCTTTCGAAATTTGGAAAGAATTATTAGGAAATTCAGAATCGACCTACCAGGACTACTTAGATTGGATGCGTGGAGACAATGGTAAGAGTGCTTATCATATTTGGAAAGAAGCAGTAAACAATCCAAATATAAAAGTATATAATAACGACGGAACCGAGTATAATATTGACCTAGGAGATAGCCGTGAAGCCTATTTTAACTGGTTAAGAGGTAAAGATGGCCTAAATGGTAAAAGTGCTTATGATATTTGGATAGAATCTATAGAAAAAGGAATTATTAAAGATAAACTGGGCAATACCTATACCAAAGAGATGGGTATTACTACTTCTGATTTCTTGGACTGGCTAAAAGGTAGCGATGGAACAAATGGAGAAGATGGTAAAGATGCTGAAATTGATGATAAACTATCTGTTATTGTAAATTACTGGTGGGATCAAGCTATGAAAGATCCAAACCAAAAAGAAAAATTAGAAGATAAACTTAATGATATAATAGAGAAAAATGGGGTTGATAAAGATGAGGCAAAGAATATTATATTCTTAGAACATCACTCTAAATGCAACTGTGAAGATTTACTAACTAGTTATATCAACGTAACAGTTACAAACAGTAACATTAATAACTACACAATTGAGCTAGATAAGAAAGGTAACATAAACACTGACTACAACTCAATGATTATCATAAATGGCCCTGTAGGTACTAAATATAAAATTGAATTTGGAAATATAGACCAATTAGATAAAAGCACTGCCGATAAACTCAATACAATATCTAATGGCATACTAGATAATACAATTAAGGCTATAAGCGTACCAAGGCAATTAATAGATTTAAATGTAGATGTTCACGTTACGACAGCTAGCGGAAGTAGTAAGGTTTTTAGTGATGAAAGAATTAATGCGATAGAGTACATTCCATTTCATATAAAATATAATGAAGATGGTGAAATTCCTAGCTCTGATAAACCTCTCAGTTATAAAATAGAAGTTATCATTAACAAAAAATATATTCCTAGTAATCATAATTTCAAGGAATATCCAATCACTTTGGGTAATCTTAAGCCTTCTAAAATAATAGAAAACATACCTGAAAATTATATTGCTATTTTCGAGTATGATATTCCAGAAAATATTGTTCAAAGAACACTAAGTATTACACATCCGACATCTAAAAATACTTCTATATATACTTTCAATCTAGCACCTCAACCTAAAGTTCCTGCTAAACTAGAATTGATTAAGGATTTAACTGAATACCCACAGTGTGAAAAAGGATTTACACATTTCTATATCAAAGCAACAACAATTAAAGATGCAGAGTTTAATTTAATGATTAATTACAAAGATGCAGAGCCTGAAGTTATAAATCAGGATAATGATTGTGTTCAAAGATTAACTGATATACTAGCTCAACAGCAAGTGTACATTATAGAGGTCCCTAAAACATATAAAGGGACTAAGGCTTGTTTTGAAATGAATTTTTCAAAACAAGACTATACACTAAATAGTATATCTATGACTCCAAGTGAAAAACTAAGCAAATATACTACGCTACAATCGGTATTTGAAATTGATCATGTAGGTGATAATAATCCTCAAATGGCTAAAACAGCTATTAAACTAACCAACTTAGTAGAAGATAAAGGATATAAGTTAAAAATATCGTTAAACTATGTAAGTAAGCTGGGAGTAGCTAATAGATTCGAACCAAATATTAATGAAATTGAGATTAATGACTCTGAGAGAATTATAGAAATATACAAAGGTATTAGTAAAACTAATGGTAGCAATTACCAATCATTAGAGGTTACAAAAGTTGAAATGTATAAGAATGATAAGCTCGAATATGTACTAGATCAAAAATTAAAACAATTAAATAAAGAGATTGGGATTCCTGTTCAAACAGATATAAAAACAGAAAGTACATTTAACAATGTAGAATATGCCATTAATCTCAATGTTTTTGAAGCATACCCAAGATCTTTAGTAACAATTACTCTTTCTGCAAATTCAGACCTTGACAAACTTAATATCACAAACAATGCTATATGTAATGAAGAGGGTGATTGGCATACTGTTATTAGAACAAGAGATATTCAAGAGTCTAAATTATCTCTTTGGAAAAAATATCTTGAAATAATAGAGAGTGATTCTGAAAGAATAAGGGTTACATATACTATTAAAGTACCCAATAACGACATTAGTATAACTAAGTCTGAAACTTTTATAACAAAATAATTGTAGCAGATAAACAGAAGTAAAATGAATAAATTTAAATATATAATATTATATGGATTGCTTGCAATAAATATAACTGCCAAGGCAAATGATCATAAAAATCCATATTACCAAGAAGAAAGCAAAAGTAAAAAAGCTTGGGAAATAGGTATTGGAGGCACACTTCAACAGTTAAACAGAGTGTACTTTTCAAATTTTCAGAAAGCTGATATAGGATATAATTATGATATTAAACTAAGGCATGCCTATGGGGTGGAGATATATACCTAGCTAGAGAACTTAATAAGTATTTCTTTTTAGACTTCACTGTTGGAATGGGGGGGGGTGCTAATGTATATAACATTGATGCCGAAAAGAAAACGAAACTATTCTATACAGGATCTTTAGGAATACAATGGAGATTATCTCCTTATTTTAAATCAAAAAACATTGACCCATACTTTAGATTAGGTATTAACTATATACACAGAGAGTGGATGGTTGATTATGATGGAAGCCAAACAGTAGATAAAGATTTAATGCAGTGGGTTATGACCAATGTAAAAAACAAAAATGGTGAAGATCAAAGAAATCTTATGGCTATTTCTGCTGGAGTTGGTGTAAATTTATGGTTTAATAATAAAGTAGGTATGGGAATGCAAGCTAACTATTTACGCATGCCTAATTTTATACAAAAACAAAAAAATGTAGCAGATGCACTTCAAGGTATAGTAAGACTGCTATTTAGATTTGGAGGTGAAAATAAAAAGAATATTGATTTCATTGAAAGAACTGTTTTTGAAAAAGTGGAGATACCAGTAGAAAAAATTATTGAAAAAGAAGTTGTTATAGAAAAAGAGAATGAGGTTCTTCTACTATTTCAAAATTTAAATTTCTATTTTGATAGTGCTAGAGTTCTTCCTGATAGCGAAATCATACTAGATAAAATAGCTGACTCGCTCAAAAAAATGACTAACCAACATATACTAATTACAGGATATACAGATAGCAAAGGGGACAAAAGATACAACCTCCAGTTATCTAGGCGTAGAGCAGCAGCTGTAGTGCAATCATTAGAGCGCAGAGGTGTGCCTCCAGAAATGCTTAAGTCTAGAGGAGTTGGAATGTCTATTTCAACAGTTCCTGCACATTATAATAATGAGTTAAGACAGTGGGATAGAAAAGTAACTGTCGAAATAATAACAAACAATGAATATTGGAACTTCTTAAAAAAATCTGACCTATAAAAATGTTAGTTAGGTTTACTAGTATGGTCGACTCTAAGTATAGATAAATTAAAAGGGACCTTAGAAGCTCCTTTATAATAAAAAAGTCCAGATATAAGTCTGGACTTTTTTATTGCTTATCAATACTATCTTTAATAATTTAAATTTATAGATTAATTAAGTAAAGTAAGACACAGGACACAACAGCTTGGAATTATGCTATATAATGATGAAAGGTAAAAATCATAACTATAATCTTATTTATAAAGAAGAGCAAAGTTTAAATAGGAGACTAAGATTATACCTAATTTAGAAATAAAGACAGTCTAAATAACTTATACAAAATTTATATTAGAGTATCTTTTATCAAGCAAAGTCAAGTACCTACAAGAATTCTAATTTAAAATATATTTTAACACTACAACTATAACTCTATATAATGTAATTACCATGAGTATTAAACAA
>JASLCG010000073.1 GCA_030151885.1 Bacteroides sp. | reverse complement strand
ACCTTATCCTTTTTCTCTTTTTTATAAAGATGTTTACATAAGTTATAAAAAACACTCTTGGATATTTATACCTATTTAAACAAAAAAAATAGAGCTACAGTTTTACCATAGCTCTATTCTCTTATATATTAAAATATGTTTTATAAACCTTTTTCTGATAGGTAACGCTCTGCTTCAATAGCAGCCTGACAACCTGTACCTGCAGCTGTAATAGCTTGACGGTAGTGAGAATCTGCAACGTCTCCTGCAGCAAAGACCCCTTCTACATTTGTTTTTGGCGTTTTTCCGATGGTCTCAATATAACCAACTTCATCAGTCTTAATATATGGTTTAAACACATCCGAATTTGGTTTATGACCTATAGCCAAGAAGAATCCATCAATAGGCAAATCATATTTAGATTCATCCGATTCACCTTGTCTCTTTACTAAATGAACACCTTCTACACCATTTTCGCCATATAAACCAATAGCATTATGTTCAAAAAGCACTTCAATTTTAGGATTTGCAAGTACACGCTCTTGCATAATCTTAGATGCTCTTAAGAATGGTTTACGTACAATTAAGTAAACTTTCTCTGCCAAACTAGATAGGTAAATAGCCTCTTCACAAGCTGTGTCTCCACCACCTACTACGCCGACTACCTTTTTACGATAGAAAAAGCCATCACAAGTAGCACAAGCACTTACTCCCATCCCTGCATATTTTTTCTCGTCTTCTAGACCTAAATATTTTGCAGTAGCACCAGTTGATATAATTATAGTATCTGCTTCAATCTCTTTTTCGCCATCAATCGTTACTTTATAAGGAGCTTTGGATAGATCTGTTTTTGTAACCATACCAAAGCGCATATCAGCACCAAAGCGTTGAGCTTGTTTTTTCAGATCTTCCATAAGTTCTGGTCCCGTAATTCCTTCTGGATAACCAGGAAAGTTTTCTACCTCTGTAGTAGTTGTTAACTGTCCTCCAGGAGTCATACCTTCATATAATACAGGATTAAGATTTGCACGTCCTGCATAAATTGCAGCAGTATATCCTGCTGGTCCTGAACCAATGATTAAACATCTTACTTTTTCAATGTTAGCCATAATTTGTTTTGTTTATTTCGTTATAATTTGTTTACGATTATCTTAAATCTATCACATCAACATTTGGGTATTCTTTTGGATTAAAGGTATAGACCAATTTATCTACCTTTTTCACCAACTTAACATCATCAATGTTAATATGCATCAAGTCTCCATTACTACGAACAATATCTATCGTATGTGGTTCATATGTTTTTGTATTTATCCACAATGTTAACTTTTGTAAGTCTTTTTCTTTAGAATTAGCTTTTAATTCAATCTCTACAAAAGGATTATTTTCGATAATTTTCTCCGTAACTAGATTATAAGAATAGCCTTTCTTATACACTTTCAACAAAGCATATGGGTTAATTTCAAGTAGCTCATCATCTGTAGGCTCTGTTATATTAACCTCTTCAGAATCATAAATTAAGCTCCATTGTGTTTTTCCATCATACCATGTCTTCATATCCTCTGTTTCGCACGTAAATTTATTTTCATTCAAAAGTAACTTTCCATTTGCTACTCCCTGAACATGCTCTTCTACGTAATTTATTACAGAGAATAACACTTCATAATTATTACCACTGATAGTTTCCGATACTTTATCTAAAACTTCTCTAGCTGCCTTCTTCCCTTTTTGAGCAAAAGATGGTAGCATTACTGATAACATTAATAATAATACAAGGTTTCTTCTCATAGTTGACTATTTATAACGAATACAAATTAAAAATTGTTCAATATTTTCTCTAAGCTCACTTCATCAGCTATTAATACTTGACGAGGTTTACTACCATCTGCTCCTCCAACAATACCCATTTTTTCCATTTGGTCCATAATTCTACCAGCCCTATTGTAACCTATAGAAAACTTTCTTTGTATCATTGAAGTAGACCCTTGTTGATTCAAGACCACTAGTCTAGCTGCATCTTCAAATAATGCATCTAATCTTGTAGTATCTACATCGTCTAGCCCTGCACCACCATCTTCAGGAGTATATTCAGGTAACTCAAATGGCCCATTAAAACTCGGTTGTTTTGCAATGTACTGCGTAATTTCTTCCACCTCAGGTGTATCAATAAAAGCACACTGAACACGAATCGGATCAGCTCCCTGTAAAAACAACATATCACCCTTACCGATTAACTGATTAGCTCCAGGTCTATCTAGTATCGTTCTAGAGTCCATCATTGAAGATACTCTAAAGGCTACTCTAGCTGGGAAGTTTGCCTTAATTGTACCGGTAATAATATTTGTTGTAGGTCTTTGTGTTGCAATAATCATATGGATACCTACAGCACGTGCCAACTGAGCAATACGTGCTATTGGCAACTCTATCTCCTTTCCAGCAGTCATAATCAAATCACCGAACTCATCAATAACAACCACAATGTATGGCATATAGTCGTGCCCCTTTTCAGGGTTTAATCTGCGATTAATAAATTTCTCGTTATACTCTTTTATATTTCTAACTTTAGCATCTTTCAGCAAATCATAACGTCTATCCATTAATACACAAACAGAGTTAAGTGTATGCACAACTTTAGTTACATCCGTAATAATAGGCTCTTCTGCATCTGGTAATTGAGCTAGATAGTGGTTTCTTATTGCTGTATAAATACTAAACTCAACCTTTTTAGGGTCAATCAATACAAATTTCAATTCTGCAGGATGCTTTTTATACAGTAAAGAGGTTATTATTGTATTCAAACCAACAGATTTACCTTGACCAGTAGCACCAGCTACCAATACATGTGGCATTTTGCATAAATCTACTACAAAAACCTCATTAGTAATTGTCTTACCAAAAGCGATAGGAAGTTCATACTTTGCAGCTTGGAACTTCACACTTGCAATAATAGATCTACCAGATACTATTTTAGGTTTTGCATTTGGCACCTCTATACCAATTGTTCCTTTTCCTGGTATAGGGGCTATAATACGAATTCCTAACGCTGCCAAACTTAAAGCAATATCATCTTCAAGTCCTCTAATTTTAGAGATTCTTACTCCTCTTTCTGGCGTTATTTCATATAGCGTAACCGTAGGCCCAACTGTTGCTTTTATAGTTCTTATTTCGATACCAAAGCTTTGAAGAGTTGCAATAATTTTCTTCTTATTCATGTTTTGCTCCTCTTCGTTCACTGTAGGATCGATATTCCCATAATCTTTCATCAACTCTAAAGTCGGGAAACGGTAGTTTGATAGACTTAGTTGTGGATTATATGGATGGTTTAAATCTCCTTGATACAACTCATCTTTATTAACCTCTACTACAAATCCAGGCTCTTTGTTTTCACTTTCTTCCGATGCTTCTGTAACTTTTTTATCATTCTGAACTAAAGTCACTTCCTCTTTTTCTGAATTTGAATCAGTATTAGATTCTACATGAACCACCTCTAAGGTCTCATCAGAAGATACATTATTAGAAGAGTAAGATTCTTCTTCTATATCTGTAGTTTCACTATCTGTATTTTGAAAAGATATATGATTTGGATCTATCTCTTCTTCAAGACTATTTTCATCATTATCTTCCTGCTCCAATACATCATCTTCAAACTTACCTTCGGGTATTTTAAAGTCTTTTTTTCTTAATTTATTAAAATACTTACCACTAAAGAAATCTCTAATATAATCTACACTTCTTTTGCTAAAATAAATTACAATACTTGCTCCATACAATAATATCAAAATAATGACTCCAGCTTTACCGATTTGCCCCTCAAGCCATCTACTTGCTGCATATCCATAATAACCACCTAAGTAGAAAAAACTATCCTGATATAAAGGCATAAATGTATATGCTAGAAAAAGAGAAGACCATGTTAATAAAAGCATACATCCTACAAACCATTTATTTAGATTGATTGGGCGAGCTTTCATCAACTTAACCCCCACAACAGCTAAAAATAGAATTGCAAAAATAGATGGCGCCCCAAACGTTTGATTTACTAAATAATCTGCGAGTTGAGCTCCACGTACTCCTCCTGCATTTTGGACCTCTGTTGCTGCCTCTACTGAGTTTAAATCTATTGTACCATCTAATAAACTTTGGTCTTCTCCTCCTGACGAGAAATAAGAAGTGTAGGGTACAATTAGGTAAACAACAAACATAAATACAGATAAGCCTAAGAATACGCTTACCTTATCTTGCTTTAAAAAATTTATTATCTTATTATAGAATGCACCTATACCTGATGAAGTCTTTTTCGTTTCTTTTTTTGAAGACATGCTAGTTTCAATTTTGATATAATACTTGTATACTACAAAAGTAAGAAATAATTATAGAGAATGTTTACTAGGAGTATAACAAAAGATTAGTTAAGTCCAACCAATTCGTACATTTACCTCACTTGTACCATACTTCTAAACTTATTATTAATATAAATAAACATACTTATATAAGTTTATGAAACAAGCTACGTATTCCTATCATTACTTTTTTGTACCTTTGCACCTGAAATACTAATAGTAAAGTAATGGAAAAAGAGAATAAAGTTATTTTTGACCCCAAAACAATTGAGTTCGTAACTGTAGCTGCAGAGACATGTGGCTTTCTAGAAAAAGCAGAGGTACTAGATCGTGCTGACTTTGTTGACAAATTACTTAAAATACTCCCTTTACTATATCTTAAGGCTCAACTAATACCGCAATGTGACTATATACAAGATACTTTCTTAGAAAACTTTGTTACAGAAGAGACCTACGAAATTCTTAGAATGAACATTGCATATAACTTAGCTGAGAAAGATGACTACCTTGAAGTCTTCTTGCCAGATATGCAGTATAGTGATACTCCTCTAAAAAAATGTATTTCGGAAGACTTGGCAGATATATATCAAGACCTAAAAGATTTTATACATATTTTCCAATTTGGCATAAATGAAACAATGAACGATGCTCTTGTTAGATGTAAACAAAACTTTGAAACCTTCTGGGGACAAAGATTAGTAAATACATTAAGAGCATTACACAATATTAAATACGATACAACAAATAGTAATACGAATGAAGATTTATTTGAATCTGAACTAGACTATAGAGCAGATACAGAGCTATTTTGATTGATGAAACTAAAAAATGTGATGATTATAAATTCAAATATTTCTAAAGAACAACTTAAAACTTTGCCTTTAGTTAAATATCCAAACGCAGTTAAAGTAGTCCAGACTAAAGGGGTAGCTTTAAAAGCAATCGAATATCTAAATAAGCAGAAAAAACTAGGAATTGATAGTGAAACAAGACCAGCTTTCATCAAAGGAAGAACCTACAAAGTAGCACTTTTACAAATAGCCTCAGATGAGATTTGTTATCTTTTCAGACTAAATAAAATTGGTCTTATTGAAGAGCTTGTTGATTTATTGGAAAATAAAGACATTCTTAAAATCGGTCTTTCTTTGAAAGATGACTTCATGATGCTGAAGAGAAGAACTAGTTTTAACCAAGAAAGTTGCATAGACTTACAAGACTATGTAAAGCAATTTGGTATTAAAGATAAAAGCTTACAGAAAATATATGCTATCTTATTTAAAGAGAAAATATCTAAATCGCAAAGATTATCAAATTGGGAAGCAACTGATTTAACGGAAGCTCAACAGCACTATGCAGCAACAGATGCTTGGAGCTGTTTGAGAATATATAATCTCCTAGAAGAACTAAAAAAAACAAATAACTACGAAGTTATTAACAATTCAAGAACTGAAGAATAACAAAGCTTATTATATACTAGTTTATGGCAAATCATAAAGCATTTTTAAGACCAAAAAAGGAACAATCCTTATTTCGTTTCCACCCGTGGATATTTTCGGGAGCAATAGCTAAATACAGTACAGAACCAGAAGAGGGTGATATTGTAGATGTATACACTTCCGATAAGGAATTTATAGCAAGAGGGCATTATCAAGTTGGAAGTATAGCAATTCGTGTCCTTAGCTTTAATCAAGAAGAAAACATAGACCAGTGCTTTTGGAAAAAGCGCATTGAAACTGCTTACAATGTAAGAAAAGCAATAGGTCTTGCTAATAATCCTAGTAATAACACCTATAGACTAATTCATGGTGAAGGTGACTTCTTACCAGGATTGATAGTCGATGTTTATGATCATACTGCTGTTTTACAAGCACACTCTGTGGGTATGCATTTCTCTAGACTAGAAATAGCTGAAACTATTATAAATGTACTTGATGGTGTTGTTAAAAATGTATATTATAAATCGGAAACTACTCTCCCTTTTAAAGCGAATCTAGATCCTATCGATGGTTTTATCATTGGAGGTAACGATGATAATATAGCAATAGAAAATGGTCTAAAATTCCACGTTGATTGGTTAAAGGGTCAAAAAACAGGCTTTTTCGTAGATCAAAGAGATAATCGTGCACTATTAGAGAAATATTCAAAAGACAAATCTGTTCTTAACATGTTTTGCTATACTGGTGGATTCTCTTTTTACGCAATGCGTGGAGGTGCCAAACTTGTCCATTCTGTTGATAGCTCTGCCAAAGCAATAGACTTAACAAACGAAAATATCAAGTTAAATTTTGGTGATGATAAGCGACATGAAGCATACGCAGAAGATGCTTTTAAGTATTTAGACAGAATGGGAGGAGAGTATGATTTAATAGTATTAGATCCTCCTGCTTTTGCTAAACACAGAAAAGCTTTAAGAAATGCACTGCAAGGTTATAGAAAGATTAATGCAAAAGCTTTTGAAAAAATTAAACCTGGCGGCATATTATTCACATTCTCATGCTCACAGGTTGTTAGTAAAGACGATTTCAGAACAATGATATTCTCTGCTGCTGCTATGTCTAAAAGGAAGGTACGTATTCTACATCAGCTTACACAACCTGCAGACCATCCAGTAAGCATATACCATCCTGAAGGTGAATACCTAAAAGGACTAGTGCTATTTGTAGAGTGATTATTAAAATATTTTAATAACGTTAAGTGGCGTTAAAGATTGAGCCTTATAAGGGAAAAATCTTGCATATATTTACATTCAATTCTATATTTGCAATGTGTTTTTCATGGTATTAGATTTAAGGTTAATAAAAGATTGGTTGTCGGGATGACAATCAATTTTTTTTTTGCTTTTTTTTGACTCTCCACCATCTGTTATCTTATTACAGAGACTTTCTTTAAATAACTAACCACTACATTATATTATTTAGGAACAATTTCTATTATTATATAAAGATAATCTACTACAAAAGGATTATCTCAGGTATTAAAACCTGTTTTAAACAAGGCTATTTTAAATAAATAGCTAAATTTGTAATAATATAAATTTTGTTTTACTAAAATAATATTATGAATATAAAGTATCGCCTAATAATCATGAATTTCCTACAATACGCAGTATGGGGAGCATGGTTAATTTCATTTGGAGGCTATCTTAGCGGGAAGTTAGATTTCACTGGGACTGAAATTGGTAGCTTTTATGCAACAATGGGAATTGCATCTCTTTTTATGCCTGCAATAACTGGTATTATTGCTGATAAATGGATTCCTGCACAAAAACTACTAGGTATTTGTCACATTATATCTGCAGCATTGCTGTATTTAGCATCATTTGAAACTACGTATACATCACTGTACCCTATAATGCTAGCTAGCGTTTGCTTTTACATGCCAACTATTGCTCTATCTAATTCGGTTGCATATAATGCACTAAACAGGGCTAACTTAGATACTGTTAAAACATTTCCTCCAATCCGAGTATGGGGAACTGTTGGATTTATCTGCTCAATGAACATTGTTGGATTTTTAAAGTATGACGTATCTTCTATGCAACTGGTCTTTGCGGCCATTGTAGGACTAATCTTAGCTGTATATTCATTTACACTTCCTAACTGTCCTACAGCAACTCCTGAAGAGCAAAAAAGAATGAAAGATCCTTTTGGATTAAAAGCATTTGCACTATTTAAACAAAGAAAAATGGCTGTGTTTTTTATCTTCTGTATGCTACTAGGCGCTTCTCTGCAAATTACAAATGCATTTGCCAATGGATATCTAACTGATTTTGGGAAAATTCCTGAATTTGCAGATACATTTGGTGTTCAACATGCAAATACTTTAATATCTCTATCACAAGTTTCGGAAACTCTTTGTATATTATTGATTCCTTTTGCCTTACGCAAATTTGGCATAAAAAGAGTTATGCTTATTAGTATGGTAGCATGGGTATTTAGATTTGGATTGCTAGGTTTAGGAGATCCTGGATCGGGCGTATGGATGCTAATTTTATCAATGCTAGTATATGGTGTAGCATTTGATTTTTTCAACATATCTGGTTCACTTTATGTAGATCAAGAAACAGATCATAATATGCGTTCAAGTGCACAAGGTTTATTTATGATTATGACAAATGGCTTAGGAGCTATTCTAGGTTCTTATGCTGCAGGTGCAATTGTAGATATGTACGGATGGCCAAATTCTTGGTATATTTTTGCTGGGTATGCATTAGTTGTTACTGTACTGTTTGCTATTTTCTTTAAATACAAACATGAACCAACTTGCAAAGACACAATTAAACAAGAAGAATCAACGGCTGTATAAATTAAAGTAAGAATGACAAACAAGGAAGTAGAAATTAAGGTTAAAAAAGTTTTTGAAAGTCATACAAAACCTGGAGTTTTTGGTGTTATTCTAGAAGAGGTTGATCAACCCAATAGACAGATACCAATTATTATAGGAGAGAAAGAGGCCCACGCCGTTTACTCTGCTATTAATAAGGTAAGCAACACCAGACCCTTAACCCAAGATATTATGATTTCTTGCTTTGACTTTGCTAAAATTGATTTATTAAAAGCTGTAATATATAAAATGGATGTAGGGGTTTATTACTCCTACATATATCTTAAAAAAGAAGATGAGTTTACAAGGATTGACTCTCGAACCTCTGATGCTTTGTCATTAGCGCTTAGAGTCAAAGCTCCTATTTATATTATCGAAGAAGTGCTTAATAAAGAGTGTATTGAAGAAGTTATTAAAGAAGATACAATGCTTGCATTTACTGATAAAATAGAAGAAGAGGCCGAACTTAAAAAAAATGAAGTAAAAAACCTACAAAAAAAACTAGAGCAAGCTATTGACGCAGAAGATTATGAATTAGCTTCAATTTTGCGAGATAGAATTGCTGAACTTGACTAAGAAATATGGCTATTTTTTACACTCCCGATATAAATAAAATAAAAGAACTTCCGGCAGAAGAAGCTACTCATTGCAGTAGAGTCCTAAGATTGAAAGAAGGTGATCAAATTGAGCTAGCAGATGGTAATGGTAGCTTATACAATGCTGAAATAACTTTAGCAACGAATAAAAAATGTCTTGTAAATATACTCTCTCAATACGATGTACCTAGAAAACCATACTATATTCATATCGCAATGGGACCTACTAAAAATATGGACCGAAATGAATGGGTAGCTGAAAAAAATACGGAGATAGGTATGGATGAATTAAGCTTTTTAAAGTGTAGGTTTTCTGAACGAAAAGTGATTAAAACCGATCGAATTGAAAAGATATTAATATCGGCAATGAAACAGTCTAAAAATGCATATTTACCAAAATTAAATCCAATACAAGAGTTTAAAGATTTTATTACTCAACCCTTTGATGGACAAAAATTCATAGCCCATTGTTATGAAGAGGATAAAAAGAGCCTTAAACAGAGCTATATAAAAGGCCAGAATGCTTTAATTCTTATTGGACCAGAAGGAGACTTTAGCCCCGAAGAGGTTAACTTAGCATTGGAAAATGGTTTTATTCCAGTAACCTTGGGAGATAGTAGATTAAGAACTGAAACTGCTGCTGTTTTTGCTGCCTCCACTATAAATGTTATCAATCAAGATTAAAATACTAACCTAAAATAGTATTGCCATTCGCAATACTGTTTAATAATTCTCTTTAATTTATGAAAAAATTAGTCCGTTATTTAAGTTTATCATTAACAGTGATAATATTTACGTTGCTAGCATCTTGTGACAAAACACATTCTAAACTAGCAGATCAAGTTTATGTAGATAATGAAAGTATTGTTTTTGAATTTGATGTAGCGCAGCTTGTTAAAAAAGCTAATGTAAAAAAATTAGTATCAGCAGCTGAAATCGAAAACATACTTAATAGTACTCCAGAAAGTATTAGTGTCTTATTAAAAGGTATTTTAAACACAGAAGAAAGTCCTATTGACTTTACACAAAAAACATACCTTATATTTGCTAAGTTAAAACAATATCCAATAGTACACTTTGCTGTAAAAGATTCAAAAAAACTAGCATCTCAATGTATAGACATAGCAGAGACGATTGATTTGGAGGTCAACAAAACAACTGTAGACCAATTTAATGTATATGAGATTGGAGAAACAAGCGTTATATTTTCTGATACAAGAGGTTTTATTATTAATAACGAACAGTTTGACGAGAATTATATTAAACTTGCAATAAATCCTGGAGACAATACACTAAACAATCAGTACTATAGTAAATCACTAGGTAATAAGGCAAATGATATACAGTTAGTATATAGCAATGAAGCTTTGCACAGCTTTCTTAATATGTCAGGGATAAACATAGATAATAGCTTTTTAAAAGATATTTATCAAACTATTAGTATCTCATTTGAAAAAGGGTATATAAGTAGTTTGTTGACTGTTTTATACAAAGATGAAAATCCTATTAAAGATTTATATACCTATAAAAAGATTGATAAATCATTAGAACAGTATATTATTGACAACCCTATACTAGTAGCATATATAAATACTATAGGAGAAAATATTCTTAACAATCCTATGACAAAAGAGCTGTTTAGCTCTGCAAAGCTACAAAGTATTAGAGACCAAAATATTAAAACAGAGATTACTAACCTTGTTAAAAACATTAATGGAGATATCGCTATCTATATTAACAATATAGACCCCAACATATTTAATCCAAAAGTAGATTTAGCAATAGTAGTAGATGGCAATTCAAAGAACTTACTAGAGGCTTTCACTAATATTACTAATTTATTAGGTCAAGATATAACTACATTAGATGATAATCTATTTATGATTCAAGATAAATATCTACCTATCTATTTTGCAGAAAAAAATGGTAAGTTTATCCTAACATCTTTAAAAGAGACTATCGACAACTTTAAAAAGCAAGATAGCAACATTACAAAAGCTAGATATTATAAAGGAAATCAAGATTATGGATACTTTACAATAGATCTTGATAAAATAGTACAAATGCCTCAAATACAACAGCTATTAATGTTTACTGGCGAAAAGAACAGTCAACTAATAAATTTACTTGACTACGCCAAAATAGAGATGCAAACTAAAGACTCTGCAACAATGAGGCTACAGTTTAAATCATCTAAGTTAAATGCTTTAGAACTTATATTAAGCACTTTAAAATAAAATAAAACTATTAAAGTCAGAAAATGTATATTTCTGACTTTAATAGTTCTTACTCAATATTCATCTATAACATATATATGAAAAGAACTAAACTAACTATAACTTTTCTATTATTTTCAATTTGCCTGTTTGCTGGAGTTGAAAAACAAAATCTAAGTAAATTAATCCCTTATACTCCTAACACTGATTTAGTAGTAGAGCTAGATATAAACTCTTTGTTAAATAAATCTCAAGTTCTAGATAACTCTACTAAAGAAGGGAACTTACTTAGCTTCTTAGATTTAAGTAAATCATCATCAGCAATTATTGCCTCTCTATTAGATAGTAAAGGTCCTTTAGACTATACTTCTAAAGCATACTTTATATTATTTAATGACTTGAAGAGTGATAATGCAGTTAGTCTTCACATTGCTGTCAAAAACTACAAACAATTAGTAGAGTTAATAGACGAGCTAAAACCTACAGTAATACAAGGCTCTGATTATAAAATCATAAATCTTAGAGCTAATATGTTTATACTCTTCAATAAAGAGCAATTTATTCTTACGGATAATATAGACAAAGCTTCTGACACTTTTAAAAGCTTATTATTTCCTGAAAATACACTCCATAAATCTGAGTTTAAAAAAGAGATTAATAAGAAAAAAAATGACATTGTTATTTTAGCTAATAACCTCGATAAACTACCTTTAAATAAATCCAAACTACCTTTCTTAAAATTTGGATTAGAACAAAAGCATCTAGCTAATATTCAGTATATAATTAACATCAACTTTGAACAGGGTAAACTAAATGTCCAATCAGAACTTAGCTGCAAAGATCGTCAAACACAAAAGGCGCTTGAAGAATTTTCCTATAGCAATAGAGTGAAAAATAAGTTGATTAACTACATTAGTCCCGATTCTAAATTTGTAGGATACGGTGCTCCAAATAAAAAACAGATAAGTAAAATACTAGAAATGGATATTTCTAAACCATACAAAAGTATTTTAGAAGATTTGGCATCTATTCTAGAAAAGACTCAAGGCGACATTGCAATAGTACTTGAAGATGTATCTCTGAATGGTTTTCTTCCATCAGTTAACTTTAATACACTTATACAAACGGACGATAAAGGTATTTTAAAAAGTATAGAAGAACTGTTTATAAAATATAATATACAGAGCAAAATAATCACTAACAACTTATACTCAGCTGTTATTGGCAATGTATTTACAATTTACTATGGTATTGAGAAAGATTTAGCATTTATTACTACTAGTCAGAGCTTTGCGAAAAGGCCTCTTAAAAAGAATCCCAACATCAAAAGCTCTAGATATTATAAAGGGAAACAGAACTTCGGATTCTTAGTACTTGATGTTAATGAAATTACTAATATTCCATTTGTAGCAGATATGTTACATCAGAAGCTAAATAAACGTGAAATCGAAGTTGTTAAAAACTTAGATTATATCAAAATAGAGCAACAATCTCCTTTCAAGTCCAATATAGATATTAGCTTTATAGATAAAAATACGAACTCTTTATTTTATATAATACATAAAATAATAGATGTAAAATAATTTTTTTAAAGAGTGAATTCAAAATGAGTTCACTCTTTTTTTACAATTTTTCTAAGAGATTCTAATTTACGTTATAAACAAAATAGAGTTATATTAGCAATAAATTATAAAGTATATGAATACGATAGAGTTAAAAACAATATTGCCAAATATATTTGCTAGTAAATCGTCCATTACTTCCGATGTATGGCAACAAAACATTACATTTAACAAAGGACAAGTGTATCTCATTAATGCTCCTTCTGGCACCGGAAAAAGCT
>JASLCG010000030.1 GCA_030151885.1 Bacteroides sp. | reverse complement strand
TAATGTTGTATTACTAAAGTAATTGTTATCAACATAAGTGTTATCAACATTCTTAATAACAGGAGTTGCTGCCCCTTGTATCGGAATATCAAGATTTAATCCAACTAGCTCCCTAAAGCGATCAACAAAGTGCTGTTTATTGTTTTTATAATTATCCTCTATGGCTCTTGCAACACCGATATTCGATGAAAAACCTATGATTTCTGTAATGTTTTTAATTTTATCTTTACCTTCAAAACCACCTCTTCTATAGTTATGATCATTAATTACTCTATCGTATAAACGATATGTACCATTCCCTAAGTCATATGTCGTTTGTGGAGTAATTTTTCCTTCGTCAAGTGCTATGAGTATTGATGCCGTTTTTATTGTAGATCCTTGTTCATACAAGTCAGCAAAAGCATGGTTTTTTTGTTCAAGATATCCATATCTGCTTTTAGAGAGGTTTACAACAGCCTTTATATCTCCTGTAGCTACTTCCATTACAATTGCTATGCCTATGTTCCCTCCAAATTGAGATAGAGTATTTCTAATTGCTTTCTCTGCTACATCTTGAATGTCTATGTCTAAAGTAGTTATAACATCACTTCCATTAACAGGTGGGGTATCTGTTACAATAATAGATTTGTTTCTAATTCTTTGCTTGTGTCCACTACCACTTTTCCCTTCTAGATATTCATTAAAACTAAGCTCTATACCATTTTTAGCCCCTTGTGTTATATCTGGATACATATCACCTACGGTTCTAGCTGCTAATGACTGAAAAGGTTTTTTTCTGTAGTTAAATTGTTTTGGAGTTAACCCACTTCTGTATTGCCCTTCTTTAAATAATGGTAGCTTTTTGATATTTTGTAAATCAATATAGTTTATGCGGTTTGGATATATTAGTTTATATCTGCTATGTTTACTTAGACCTGTGCTTATTTGCTTTTTGAAAAAGCTAACAGGCTTATCAGGTAAAATCTCATTTAATCCTTTACTGATTATTGTAAGATTTTCTTTTACCTTTTTACGTTGATACTCGTTGCTGTTTAGGTCCATTCTTAGCTCATATTCAGGAATTGAGCTGGCAAGAAGTTTTCCATCAGCAGAAAATATATTCCCTCTTGTCGCTTCAATAGGAATTGAGTCTTGAGTATTTACTCTATTAACTACATCCCAATAGTCAGCCTCTAAAAACATCATAGACCCTGCTTTTAAAAGTGCACCTAGAAAGCCCGCTATTGTAATAACTAGTATTACAACTAAATATCTTGTCAGGATTTTATTTTTGATATTCATAGCTTTTTAATTAGGTTATTTAATTATGTATGGGGGAGTGTTTGGTGTTTTAATATTGCTTCCTTTTTTCTTTAGTTCATCTTCAATAACAGATTGTCTACTTTGGTTTAGTAAAATAGCCTTTTTTGTAAGAGCGTTGTACTTTGTATCTTCGAGCTCTGTTTTTAATTTGTTGATTTCAATAAGTTGTTGTTGAGCATTATATCTATTATTGATGTAAAATATGCATAAGATTACAGATATAAATATCATAGCAGTGACTTCTTTTGATAGTTTTTCTATAAGAAAATCACCACGAAGAATTCTAAGAATGGATTTAAAAGCACCTCTCTTTTTGTTTTTAGGGGTAGGTTTTTTTGCCATCTTTTCTGTTGGTCCTATATTTAAGTTACTATTCATAATTTCATACTTTCTCGGCAATTCTCAGTTTTGCACTTCTAGATCTAGTGTTCTCTTCCAGTTCTAACTCTGAAGGTGTTATTACTTTATTATTTATTAATTTAAGTGGGTTTATAATTTTTCCGTAAAAATCTTTGTTGAGCTTACCTTCAAGATTACCCGTTTTAAACATGTTTTTCACCAATCTATCTTCCAAAGAGTGATAGGTTATAAAGACGATTCTACCTCCAGGCTTTAGTAGTTGTATTGCTTGTTGCAGCATCTCTTTTAGTACCTGCATCTCTTCGTTAACTTCTATCCTTAAAGCTTGAAATACTTTTGCAAACTCTTTTTTAAGTTTGTTTGGGTTAAACAAAGGGGTTATGATGTCAGTAAAACCTTCGATGGTGGTAATTGGTGTAGTAAGTCTTGCTTCAACAACTCTTTTAGCAATCCTTCTACTATTTTTAAGCTCACCATATAAGTAGAATATGTCACTAAGCTTTTCTTCAGAATAATTATTTAGAACATCTGCAGCAGTTTTTTTAGAAGCTTGATTCATTCTCATATCAAGAGGTCCATTAAATCTAAAGGAGAAGCCTCTCTCTTCCTCGTCAAAATGGTGAGAGGAAACACCCAAGTCTGCTAGTAAACCATCAATGTGAGTTACATTGTGATATTTCATGAAGTTTTTGATGTACCTAAAATTGCTTCTAACAAATGTAAAAGATGGATTTTCTACAATGTTATTGAGAGCATCTTCATCTTGGTCAAAAGAGTATAAATGCCCACTTGATGATAGGTTCTTTAATATTTCTTTGGAGTGTCCACCTCCTCCGAATGTAACATCAATATATATTCCATTAGGGTTGATATTGAGTCCCTCAATGCTTTCTTTAAGTAAAACAGGTATATGGTATGGTATCTTCGTCATATTTTATAAATTGTAGTGAACTTAGTTGTTTGTTGTACTTGATAACCTTTAGTACAGTTAGTAATTATACAAGATACAACTCTAAACCTAAAAACATAAGCTTAATATACTGTATTATTATAAATAATAAATTACTTTAAATATCTGTTTATAAAGCTGTATAATTTACAGGTTTTTAGAGCTTTTAAGTGAGTTTTAAAACGACTTTTTTCAAACTAAGTTTGTTTGATTTCAAAATTACATAATTCTATAGAATTGGCCATTTATTCAATCCTTTTTTTTGTATTGTAAAACTTGTTTAGTAATCCTTTTTAAATGTTGATTTTAGGATAATCAGCTAATATGGGCCAGCTTGTTTTTGTATAAAACTATTCCTATATGAGTACTATGGACAAAAAAAAGCCAAAAATAGTTGAGTTCAGAAAAAGATAAGTTATTTTTGTGGACTTATAGTAATAAGATTATGGAACAAGATTTTACTCAGTTTCTGATTGATATTGATAAGGTTGTTAAAGAAAAGGCTCCTTCATATTACCCTTATATTCCTAAATTTTTAATTTCTTATTTAAAAAAGATTATTCACCAAGATGAAATAAATGTATTTTTAAGTGAGAGTAGGGATAAAGTAGGGGTTGACTTTATAGCTGCAACAATGGATTTTCTTGATGCTAAGTTAGAGGTTGAAGGGATGGAAAACTTACCAAAGGATAGGTTGTGTACTTTCGTTTCGAATCATCCTTTAGGAGGTCTTGACGGTTTAGCCTTAGGCTTAATTTTGGGAAGAGAATATGGTGGGGTTAAATATTTGGTAAATGACTTACTGATGAATATTCATAATTTAGCACCACTTTTTATTCCAATAAATAAAACAGGAAATCAGTCTAGAGATTTCCCTAAAATAGTTCAAAAAGGATTTGAATCTGATGAGCAATTGATTATGTTTCCATCAGGACTTTGCTCAAGAAAGATTAAAGGCCAAATAGTTGACTTAGAGTGGAAGAAAACATTCATAGTGAAGAGTGTTGAATCAAAAAGAGACGTTGTCCCTATTTACTTTGAAGGCAGGAATTCTAATTTTTTTTATAATTTAGCAAATATATGTAAGTTCCTACGGCTGAAGTTTAATGTTGCGATGTTATATTTAGCTGATGAGATGTTTAAAAATAGGGGAAAAACATTCAAAGTTGTTATTGGAAAACCTATTCCATGGCAGACTTTTAATGAGTCAAAAAAGCCTGTTGAATGGGCTGGATATGTAAAAGATGTTGTATATAAATTAGGCAGATAATACCATTAGTTTATGGAGAAAATAATTGAGGCTGTTGATAAATGCCTCATTAAATCAGAGCTGACAGAAGATAAGAGGCTTCGAATGACTAATAAAAGTCAAAATCATATTTATATTATTACTCACCAGGATTCTCCCAATGTAATGCGTGAGATTGGAAGATTACGTGAAATTGCTTTTAGAGCTGCTGGGGGTGGTACAGGAAAGTCTGTAGATATTGATGAGTATGATGTAATGGAGAATGCATACAAGCAATTAATAGTATGGGATCCAGAAGCTAATGAAATACTTGGTGGTTATAGGTATATTCTAGGAACGGATGTTAGTTTAGCATCTGGTGTTCCTCAAATAGCTACATCACATCTTTTTAATTTCTCTGATAAGTTTATAAATGAATACTTACCGACTACTATTGAATTAGGAAGGTCTTTTGTTACGCTAGAATATCAGTCAACGCGTTCGGGAAAGGGTAGAAAAGGACTTTTTGCTCTTGATAACTTATGGGATGGATTAGGAGCTTTAACTGTAGTAATGCCTACTGTTAAGTATTTTTTCGGGAAAGTAACAATGTACCCTAATTATCATAGAGTAGGTAGAGATATGATTTTGTTCTTTCTTAAAAAACACTTTGGGGATGAGGAGCACTTAATAACTCCAATAAAGCCTTTAACTATTGAGTCTGATGAAAATGAGTTTGAAAAGCTGTTTTGCTATGATTCATTTAAAGATGACTATAAGGTGTTAAATACAGAAATTCGAAAGCTAGGCTTTAATATACCTCCTTTAGTGAATGCTTATATGGGTTTAAGTCCGACAATGAAAATGTTTGGAACTGCCATAAACTATGGATTTGGAGAAGTGGAGGAGACAGGTATTTTAATAGCTGTAGATGAGATATTAGAAGAAAAAAGGATGAGACATATTGAATCTTTTGTAAAAGAAAGAGATGGCGATTTCGGAGAGATTACCTCTGGTGCAAATAAAGTGTTTTATCCATCGGAAAAATAATATATAGATATGGGCACATACTCTTTGAAACTATACATTAGAGTTATGTGCTCTTTTTTTGTTAAATCATGCACACAATGAAAATTGAGATAATTAATAAATCAAAGCATAAGTTACCTGAGTACTCAACATCAATGTCTGCGGGTATGGATGTAAGAGCAAATTTGGATGGGCCAATAGTATTAGAACCACTTGAGAGATGTTTAGTCTCTACGGGCTTATTTATAGCTATTCCTGAGGGGTACGAAGTACAGGTTCGTCCTCGGAGTGGATTAGCTATAAAAAATGGTATAACACTATTGAATACACCTGGTACTATAGATGCAGACTTTAGAGGTGAAGTTAAGTTGGTAGTAATTAACTTATCAAACGAAACCTTTCAGGTGAATGATGGAGATAGAATTGCTCAGTTAGTATTTGCTAAATATGAACAAATTGAATGGGATGAGGTTTCTATATTAAGTGAAACATCTAGAGGTACTGGAGGGTTTGGTCATACAGGCAAAGAATAAAAAAGTTAATTATGCATAGATTTTTTTTACTATTACTACTGTTTTTAGGAGCAGATATATCTATTTCCTTAGCTAACTCTTTGGATTATAGTTTAACAGATAATAAGTATAAATATTATTATTATCAGGGTATTATAAAGAAAGGATTAGGTGAGTATAGTGATGCTTATGAGTTTTTTTCTTATTGTAAGGAGTTAGATGGTAATAGAGGAGAAGCTTTGTATGAACTAGGAGCTTTAAATATGCAGTTGAAAAACTACTCTTCGGCAATAACTTTTTATGAAGCGGCAACTGTTGCTGACCCTTACAACTACTGGTATAATGAGGCTCTGTTTTTTTCTCTATATTCTCAACCTGAGCTTAATGATAAGGCTATAGAACAGCTAGAAAAGATGGTCTATAAGTTTCCAGATAAGGGGGTGCTTCAACTACAGTTAGTAGAGTTGTATAGTCAAGATAGGCAATTTGAAAAGCTTGTAGCTTTATTAGATACAATAGAGTCTAAGCTAGGTAAAAGTGAACAGGTTAGTTTGCAGAAGTTTGGAGTCTATATGGAGATGGGTGATGAACAACAGGCATTCAATGAGGTGTTGAGTTTGTGTGATGCATACCCCAATGATATGCGGTATAAAGTTCTTTTAGCAAATCTATATATAAGTAGTGGAAAGTATAAGACTGCGTATAAGATGCTAGACAAAGTATTGAAGAAAGAACCAGAAAATACGATGGCATTATATGCCCTGGCAGAGTATTATGATAAGTCGGGAGAGGAAAAGAAATACCTATGTTTGATCAAGGAAATTATTGTAAATAGTCATTTTGAAGATGAGTTGAGGCTTAACTTAATGAGGCAATTTATACAAAAAGTTGAATCAGATGAAAATTTGGTAGTTCCTATGTTTGAGGATGCTGTTACTGCTGTTCCTGAAGATGATCAAATGCCGATGTTATATACACAGTATTTGTTTTCTATTGATAAGTCAGATAAGGCTTATAGTCCTTTGGAGCAAGTTTTGAGTATTGACCCAACTAATACAGCAGCTAGGCTGATGTTGTTAAGTTTGGCTATCAGAAAAAATGACTTAAAGGCTGTCACTAAGCTGTGTGAGGAGGGGTTAATGATGTCTCCAGAGACTATAGAGTTTTATTATTATTTGTCTATAGCATATGTTCAAGGGGAAGAATTTGCTAAAGCGCTTGAAGTAATAAATGCAGGTGTAAATTTAGTAAGTGAAAGCTCTTCTAAAGAACTAGTATCTGAGCTTTATGCTATACAAGGAGATGTTTTGCATGAGCTAGGAGAGAAGTCAGACTTGGTCTATAATGCTTATAAGCAATCTTTGCAATATAACTCTTCTAACTTAGGTGTTTTAAACAATTATGCTTATTATCTTTCTGTAGATAAAAAAGATTTAGATCTTGCTGAGAAAATGAGTAAGCAGACAGTAGATGCAAATCCTAAAAATCCTATTTTTTTAGATACGTATGCTTGGGTGTTATTTGAACAAAAAAAGTATGTGGAGGCTAAGATATTTATTTTACAAGCACTTGAATATAGCGGTGATGATAATAAAGTGATGTTAGAGCATGCTGGAGATATTTTTTATATGTTAGGTGAAAAGGATAATGCTGTAAAATACTGGGGTGAGGCTCTAAAGAAAGATGAAAACAGTAAAGAACTTCAATATAAAGTGAAGAAAAAAAAGATGTAATAATATGAGGTTTATTTTTCACTCTTTCTATTGTATAATCTTATTGTTTTTCTTGATGAGTGGTTGTGTGAGCTCTTCTTATAGCTTGAAAGAAAAAAATAAAGATCGTTTCTCGGGAAAGCTTATTGTAGAACTACCTAGAGTAGACAAAGAGAAAAACGATAAATTAAATGGAACGATAAAATATATTGCTGACTCTAATATTAGGATATCTTTTAGGGCTCCTATAGTTAGAACTGAAGTGGTATTGTTGGATTATACTCCCACTAGCTTAACAATAGTTGATAGGCACCATAAGGTTTATGTAATTGTAGATACATCAGAGTCTAGCACTATACCTTTTATGTCTTTTGATGAGTTGAATGATATTTTAAAGAACAACATTGGCAGAACAAACATATATATGAAGTCTGCTATAATAAAGAAGGCCCCATTCTCAAAGTCGAGATATTCTATCAAGAAAATAGTGTATAACTACTTTGATGAATCTGATGTTTTAATACCAAGCAGATATAAGCAGATGGCTTTAAGTGATTTTTTGGAGCAAGTAGTTTTTTAGAGAATTAAGTTATTTAGTAATAACTCATATTTAATTAATGCATCTTTTATTTCACTTATATAGATAAACTCATCAGCAGAGTGAGATCTTCCTGAGAATCCAGGACCTATTTTAATGGAGGGAAAACTCATTAAGGCTTGGTCAGAAAGTGTAGGTGATCCAAAAGGGCGCATATTAAGTTTTTTAAATGTGTTAAACACTTTATGGTCACTACTTATCATTGAGGAGTTGAGCCTTGTGGATCTAGCTGTAATAGTACACAAAACATTATCTTTAATAATTTTTAATATCTCATTATTAGAATAGCATCCATTTCCTCTGATATCGACAACAAAACTACACTCTGCGGGTATTACATTATGTTGAGTTCCTGCTGTTATTTGAGTGACACTCATTTTTACTTCTCCAAGGAAAGGAGATTTTTTTGGAAAGCTGTAATTCTTAAACCATGCTATGTCATTTAAAGCTTTATATATTGCGTTGTCTCCTTCGTTTCTAGCAGCATGCCCGGCCTTACCATAACTCTTGCAATCTAGCACCATTAATCCCTTTTCAGCTACTGCTGGCTGCATTTGTGTAGGCTCTCCAACTATTGCTAGGTCGAACGTAGGGTAGTCGTCAATTACGCGACTAATTCCATTAGCCCCACTAATTTCTTCTTCAGCTGAAGCACAAAACGCAATATTGTATTTTTGTTTATTAAACATATCGATAGCTGTCATAAGTAGGCATATTAGGCTGGCCCCTGCATCATTAGTTCCTAGGCCATAGAGCCTATCTTGAATTATATCAGGTTTAAAAGGATCTCTAGTCCATGACTGTACAGGTTTGACTGTATCAATATGAGAGTTTAATAATATTGTTGGTGTATTTTTGTATCGCTCTTCATCTATAATTAAGATGTTGTTACCAATCCTTTTCACGGGGAGGTTGTATTGGCATATATATTTGTATAAGATATCAGAAACTTCATGCTCCTGTTTGCTATAAGAGGGGATACTAGCTATTTGTTGTAATAGCTTTATGGATTCATTTAATTTGTATTCTAGGGTCATTGTATTGGTTCTCTTTTATTAATGATTTGCTAAGTTATTAAATATTCTTAGTGTCAGATATTATATAGTTGCTTTTTGCAATTATCTGCTTACTATAATGATTATTTAATAATATACTATAACTTTGTACGCGAAATCAAATTTTATAAGATATGAAATATCACCATTTATCTGTCCTTGTACATAGACAGGCTGAAAAGTATGGAGAGCGTGTAGCTCTAAAGTATAAGGATTATGATTTAAAGAAGTGGTTACCTATTTCTTGGAATGAATTCTCCAAAACTGTTGATCAAGCTGCTAATGCACTTGTTGAATTAGGGGTTGATGAAACTGAAAATATAGGAATCTTCTCTCAAAATAAACCAGAATGTTTATATGTTGATTTTGCTGCATTTGCAAACAGAGCTGTTACTATTCCCTTTTATGCAACATCATCGCCTTCACAGGTGCAGTATATGATTAATGACGCTGAAATTCGCTTTGTGTTTGTTGGGCAACAGTTTCAGTATGATGCTGCGTTCAAAGTGTTAGGATTATGTGATTCACTTCAGCAGTTAATAATTTTTGACAGAAAAGTTGTAAAAGATCCAAGAGATATTAATTCTATCTATTTTGATGAGTTTCTAGCTATGGGCGAAGGAAAGCAAAACTCAGCTATAGTTGATGAAAGAACAAATCGCTGTACAGAAGATGATTTAGCTAATATCTTATATACGTCAGGTACTACAGGAGAACCCAAAGGTGTTATGCTTCATCACTCGAACTATATTGAGGCTTTACGTATTCATGATGAAAGGTTAGTAGACTTTTCTGATAAAGATGTTTCTTTAAACTTCCTTCCTTTAACACATATCTTTGAGAAAGCTTGGACTTTTCTATGCTTAAGTAAGGGTGCACTTGTTTGTATTAACTTGATTCCTCAAGATGTACAAACATCTTTGCAAGAAATAAGGCCTACTGTAATGTGTAGTGTTCCTCGTTTCTGGGAGAAAGTTTACTTTGGTGTTCTGGATAAGATTGAGGCCACTAAGGGTTTTAAAAAGCAACTAATGCTTGATGCTATTAAAGTTGGTAGAAAACATAATTTAGATTATGTACGCTTAGGAAAGAAGCCACCTAGGGGGTTGCATCTTAAATATAAGATTTATGAAAAGACTGTTTTTCATATTTTAAAAAAGACACTTGGTATAGAAAATGGAAACTTTTTCCCTTCTGCTGGTGCAGCTGTTCCAGATAAAGTAGCTGAATTTATTCACTCTGTAGGTATAAATATGATTACAGGTTATGGATTGACAGAGTCTACAGCTACAGTATCTTGTACATGGAAGACAGGGTATGAAATAGGCTCAGTTGGCTATCCTATGGATGGAATAGAAGTTTCGTTTAGTGATGAAGGTGAGATTTTACTAAAGGGTAAAACAATAACTAAAGGGTATTATAAAAAACCAGAAGAGACTAAAAAAGCAATTGATGAAGATGGCTGGTTTCATACAGGTGATATTGGTCATCTGTCGGAAACAGGTGAGTTATATATGACAGAGCGTCTAAAAGACCTATTTAAAACATCTAATGGTAAGTATATTGCTCCTCAAGCCTTAGAGTCAAAGTTAGTTGTTGATCATTATATTGACCAAATAGCTTTAATTGCGGATCAGAGAAAGTTTGTTTCTGCATTGATTGTTCCAGACTATCCGAAGGTTAAAGCGTATGCTAAGGCTAACGGTATTTCTTATTCTAATATGGAAGACTTATTGGCTAATGCTAAGATTTATTCAATGTTTGAAGATCGAATAAATACTCTACAACAGCATTTTGCTTATTATGAGCAAATAAAGAAGTTTAAACTATTATCAGAACCATTTAGTCTCGAAAGACAAGAACTTACTAATACACTGAAATTAAGAAGGCCAATTATAACTAAAAATTATAAAGACTTGATTGATGAGATGTATCAAGATTAAAGAAAACAGGGTGAAGCAAAAAGTTTTACCCTGTTTTTTTTCTATACTCGCTTTTAAAATGATAAAGTGCTAATAGTTTTATTTTTAAAGAGTAATATTTGAAAAAAAAGCTATAGATTGTGGATTATTAAAATATTATTCGTAATTTTGCACCCCGATTATAAGTGTTTGAAATTAAATAAATAATAAATATATAAACAATAAAAACAATTAAGAAATGCCTACAATTCAGCAATTAGTGAGAAAGGGCCGTTCTGTGCTTAAAGAGAAAAGTAATTCTCCTGCACTAGAATCATGTCCTCAAAGACGTGGCGTTTGTGTGAGAGTATATACTACTACTCCAAAAAAACCAAACTCTGCAATGCGTAAAGTAGCTCGTGTTCGTTTGACAAACCAAAAAGAGGTTAACTCTTACATACCAGGTGAAGGTCATAACTTGCAAGAGCACTCAATTGTATTAGTTCGAGGTGGTCGTGTTAAAGACCTTCCAGGTGTACGTTACCATATCGTACGTGGAGCTTTAGATACACTAGGTGTAGCAGATAGAAATCAAAGACGTTCTAAATACGGAACAAAACGTCCTAAAGCGGCTAAGAAATAAGTATTGAGTCTTAAGGATTCATAATAATTAACAACGTTTTTGTTTGTTTGGTATATCGCAAGGTTGAGTAAATGCTCAAGCGTGAACATTGAAGATTATTTGATGACAACCAAAAACAAAACAAAATTAAAAGCGAAATGAGAAAAGCGAAACCAAAAAAACGTGTTGTCCTTCCAGACCCACGATTTAATGATCAAAAGGTTACTAAATTTGTTAATCATTTGATGTTTGATGGTAAGAAGAACCTTTCTTACTTTATTTTCTACTCAGCACTAGATATAGTTGCTGAAAAAATGTCTAATGAAGAATTAACTTCTTTAGATGTTTGGAAAAAGGCATTAGATAATGTTACTCCTCTTGTAGAAGTTAAATCTCGCCGTATCGGTGGTGCTACTTTCCAGGTGCCTACAGAAATTAATCCTGCTCGTAAAGAGTCTATTTCAATGAAGAACCTAATTCTTTTCGCACGTAAAAGAGCTGGTAAATCAATGGCTGAAAAATTAGCAGCTGAGGTAATGGATGCTTACAATGAGCAAGGTGGAGCATTTAAACGTAAAGAAGAAGTGCATAGAATGGCTGAAGCTAACCGTGCGTTTGCTCACTTCCGTTTCTAATCATTCTTATTTTAAAATAAAATCGATAATTTAATATAGATTTCTAAAATGGCACATCAAGATTTACATTTTACAAGAAATATTGGTATCATGGCTCACATCGATGCTGGTAAAACAACAACCTCTGAGAGAATTCTGTTCTATACAGGTCTTACTCATAAGATTGGTGAAACCCACGATGGTAGTGCTACAATGGACTGGATGACTCAAGAGCAAGAGCGTGGTATCACAATTACATCTGCAGCAACAACAACACGTTGGAAGTATGCAGATAATACTTATAAAATAAACTTAATTGACACTCCAGGACACGTTGACTTCACAGTTGAAGTGGAGCGTTCATTGCGTGTTCTTGATGGTGCAATTGCAACATACTGTGCTGTAGGTGGAGTAGAACCTCAGTCAGAAACAGTTTGGAGACAAGCTGATAAGTATAAAGTTCCTCGTATTGGTTACGTTAACAAAATGGACCGTTCTGGCGCTAACTTCTTTGAAGTTGTTCGTCAAATGAAAGATATGCTTGGTGCAAATCCTTGTCCTATTGTTGTTCCAATTGGTGCTGAAGATACTTTTAAAGGTTTAGTAGACCTTATAAAAATGAAGGCTATTTATTGGCATGATGAATCAATGGGTGCTGACTATGATGTGGAAGAAATTCCTGCAGAGCTTGTTGATGAAGCTAACGAATGGAGAGATAAAATGCTTGAGGCTGTTGCTGAGTATGATGATGCATTAATGGAGAAATTCTTTGATGATCCATCTACTATTACTGAAGCAGAAGTTTTAAGAGCTCTAAGAGCAGCTACAATTGAAATGGCTATTGTTCCAATGCTTTGTGGTTCTTCATTTAAAAATAAAGGTGTTCAAACTTTACTTGACTATGCTTGTGCATTTTTACCATCTCCTCTAGATACTGGTAGTATTACTGGTACTAACCCAGAGACAGGTGATGCAGAGGTAAGAGAACCAAGTGAAGATGCTAAAACTGCAGCTTTAGCATTTAAAATTGCAACTGACCCTTATGTTGGTCGTTTGACATTCTTCAGAGTTTATTCTGGAGCTGTTGAATCAGGTTCTTATATTTACAACACTCGTTCAGAAAGAAAAGAGCGTGTATCACGTCTATTCCAAATGCACTCTAACAAGCAAAATGCTGTAGATCGCATTGGTGCAGGTGATATTGGTGCTGGTGTAGGATTTAAAGATATTCATACAGGTGATACTTTGTGTGATGAGTCAGCTCCTATTGTTCTTGAGTCTATGGAGTTCCCAGAACCAGTTATTGGTATTGCGGTTGAGCCAAAAACTCAGAAAGATATGGATAAGTTGGCTAATGGTCTTGCTAAGCTATCTGAAGAAGATCCAACATTTACAGTTAAGTCTGATGAAGACTCTGGTCAAACAGTTATTTCTGGTATGGGTGAATTACACCTTGAAGTATTGATCGAGCGTCTAAGAACAGAATTTAAAGTTGAGTGTAACCAAGGTCGTCCTCAAGTTAACTATAAAGAAGCTATTACTAAGCCAGTACAACTTCGTGAAACTTACAAAAAACAATCAGGTGGTCGTGGTAAATTCGCTGACATGATTGTTGAGGTAGGTCCAGTTGATGCAGACTTCGATAAAGGTGGTTTACAATTCGTTGATGAAATTAAAGGTGGTAATATTCCTAAAGAATTTATCCCTTCAGTTCAGAAAGGATTTGAAGCAGCTATGAAGAATGGTATTCTTGCTGGTTACCCAATGGATTCTATGAAGGTTAGACTTATTGATGGATCGTTCCACCCAGTTGACTCTGATCAGTTGTCTTTTGAGATTTGTGCAATACAAGCTTACAAGAGTGCAGCTGCTAAAGCGGGTCCTGTTTTAATGGAGCCTGTGATGAAGCTAGAGGTTGTTACTCCTGAAGAATACATGGGTGATATTATTGGAGACTTGAACAAACGAAGAGGTCAAGTTGAAGGTATGGAATCTAGTCGTTCTGGAGCACGTATTGTAAAAGCTTATGTTCCACTAGCAGAAATGTTTGGTTATGTAACTGCTTTACGTACTATATCTTCAGGTCGTGCTACATCATCAATGGTTTACGATCATCACGAAGCCGTTTCTGCTTCTATCGCTAAAGGCGTGTTAGAAGAAGTAAAAGGTAGAGTAGAATTACTATAAAATTTCTCAGAAGTGAAAGTATGAATTAGCGAATGACTCTTAATTCATACTTCACTTCTATATTTATAAATAAATTGATAATCATAAATTTATGAGTCAAAGAATTAGAATTAAACTAAAATCTTACGATCATAACTTAGTAGATAAATCTGCTGAGAAAATCGTAAAAACAGTAAAAGCTACAGGTGCTATTGTTAGTGGTCCAATTCCATTACCAACGCATAAAAGAATTTTTACTGTAAATAGATCTACTTTCGTTAACAAAAAATCAAGAGAGCAATTTCAATTAAGCTCATTTAAACGCTTAATAGATATTTATAGCTCGACAGCTAAAACTGTTGATGCTCTTATGAAGCTAGAGTTACCAAGTGGAGTAGAAGTAGAAATTAAAGTTTGATAAATTAAAAATTAACTGAAATGCCAGGATTATTAGGAAGAAAAATCGGAATGACATCCGTTTTCAGTGCCGAGGGTAAAA
>JASLCG010000163.1 GCA_030151885.1 Bacteroides sp. | reverse complement strand
ACTTTGATCCTTCAGAAACATTCTCTCATGATACGATATCTCCGATTTATGGAGGTACTGAAGAGCTTGTTTTAGAGCTATTAGTAGATACTTGTAGTATTGAGATTTTTGGTAATGGAGGTAAATTCACAATGACTAATTTAGTGTTTCCACAAGAGCCATACAATAATATTCGTTTTTACAGTCGTGGAGGTTCTTATTTAGTTGAAAGCTTGAAGAAGTGTACTGTTCGTGTGAAATAAATTAAGGAGTACCACAAAAAGTAAAACTATGATACAAAAAATACAGAAGGAGAATAGCTCTTCAAAGGCAAGTGAAAAACTACAGGCTTCCCCTATAAAGGGGAAGCCTACTAAAGCTAGTGCATCGTCTAAAAAGAATAAAACGAAGCAAAATAGCCGAGTGTTAATCCCAATAATCTTAGCTTTTTTTGTGTCTGGGCTTGTTGCGATGGTGGGCGCTGTTAGCAACTCTGTACAGCATGATTTTAATTTAAGTGATACAGCGAGCTCTTTACTAGCTTCTGCAATATACATATGGTTTTTAGTAATGGCTGTACCTACGGGATATATAATGGATAAATTGGGGCACCGTAATACGGTAATTGTCGCTTTGTTGCTTTCTTGCTTATCTATGGTATTTCCTATATTCTATTATAGCTACTGGACAATGGTAATTTCACTCTGTTTGCTAGGTATCGCGAACACTATGTTACAAATATCACTGAACTTATTAGTATCTGATGTTACACCTAAAAGACAGATGTCTAGTATGCTTACTTTAGGTCAGTTTGTAGGACAAATTCCTGCCATGATTATCCCTGTTCTGGCTATGTGGTCAGTGGTACTGTTTGGTAACTGGCGTTGGGTATATCCAATATTTTTAGTAATCTCTCTAGCAATTACTTACTTTTTGTATAGAACAGAAGTTAAAGAGAGCTCGGATAAAGACCCTTCTGGTTTTAAAGACTTTTTTAAGCTATTGGAGAATAAGATGATTCTTTTTTGTTTCTTAGCAATAGTATGTCAAGTAGGTATTGATGTAGGTACAAGTGTAACGACCCCTAAAATCTTAATTGAGCGTACAGGAGCTTCAAGCGAAGCGGCTAATTTTATAACTAGCCTTTATGCCATTGTTAGACTAGGAGGATGTTTATTAGGAGCTTACTTGTTATCTAGATATTCTAATCAGAAAATTTATATAACTAGTATTGTGTTAATTTTATTAGGATGTATAGGCTTATTATTTATACAATCCAGAATATTAATTTATATTTGTACTGCATTCATGGGGTTAGGTATATCTAACCTGTTTGCTATTCTCTTTTCGCAAGCACTTGATGCTATGCCTAGAAAGAAAAATGATATATCGGGACTTATGATTATGGGACTAGTTGGTGGTGCTATATTCCCTCCTATAATGGGAATGGCCGCAAAGTTATTAGGCGGTCAGTTTGGAGCCATTCTTGTAATAATGCTGTGCGCTGGATATATGATTTATATGGCTAAAGAGATTAAAGATGAATAGCTAGGTGCTTTATAATATAAATATTGAACACGAATTTATGACAAACAAAATGATAGTTGGAATGGGAGAGGTGCTCTGGGATATTTTTGATAACAAAAAGAATCTAGGAGGAGCTCCAGCTAATTTTGCATACAATATTTCTCAATTTGGATTAAAAAGTCTAGTTATTAGTGCTGTAGGTAATGACCTATTGGGTGATGAGATAATAGATGTTTTAAATAAGAAAGAGGTAAGCCATAATTTAGCGAAGGTTGATAGGCCAACAGGTACTGTACATGTTCATGTAGATAATAAAGGAATTCCGTCTTACGAAATTACAGAAAGAGTAGCATGGGATTATATTCCTCTGTCTCCAGAACTCAAACTATTGGCTAAAGAGACTCAGGTTGTATGTTTTGGTTCTTTAGCTCAAAGATCTGAAGTTAGTAGAAATACTATAAATAGTTTTTTAGACTGGATGCCAAGTTCTCCAAATAGTATGAAGATTTTTGATATCAACTTACGTCAAAAATACTACAGCGCAGAAGTACTGAACTCATCTTTTAATAAATGTAATGTATTAAAAACAAATGATGAGGAGCTGGAAATAATTGTACGTTATTTTGGCTATGATCACTTAGATATGAAAGATGCTTGTAAAGAGCTGGTTAGAATGTTTAACTTTAAAGCCTTAATACTAACATGTGGTGTAGCAGGTAGTTATATATTTACACCAAGTTTGGTGTCTTTTTATGATACGCCATTGGTTGATGTTGTAGATACTGTAGGAGCGGGAGATTCGTTTTTAAGTGCTTTTGTTGCAGCAACTTTGAAGGGGCATGGTGTAGTTGAGGCACATAGATTTGCTGTAGATGTATCTGCTTATGTTTGTACGCAACCAGGAGCTATGGTTACTTTTCCTGAAGAACTTTTAAAGAGATTATAATGTGTTCTATTATAAATTTAAATAGCCAGTTAAAATTACTCCATAATATTAACTGGCTATTTTTCGTTCTTTATAATTTGGCCTTTATAAAACTCATACGTATTGAAAATAATACTTACATTTATAAATGTAATTTTATTATATCTGCACTATGTGCAAGTAGGCTGTAGTATCAGTAGAATAATAAATCAAATAAATACTATTTATGAATAATGTATCAGTTGTAGAGTTCAATGATTTACCTGTATCCTTGTTAGGACAAGTTTATGCTATATATAGCAATAGTTTCCCGCCTCATGAACAACGATCGGCAGAACAGCTTGCTGTTGCTTTAGAAAATAACAAACATCATTTTAGAGTTTACTTAATGAATGATAAGGTACTTGCAATATTGGTGTATTGGAAAATGAGAGAGTATGTCTATATAGAGCATTTTGCAGTAGCCGAAGATCAAAGAGGACATGGGTATGGTAAAAATATATTGCAAGAGTTATTTTATGAAATGGCGAAGTATCCTTTAATTCTAGAAATAGATCCAATAACTACAGATGTTTCAAAAAAAAGATGCGAGTTTTATACTCAACTAGGTTTTGTAATTAATAATTGCCCACATAAACACCCTGCTTATCAAGAAGGCTTAGAACCACATGAATTAATAATACTTTCTTATCAAAAAGAGTTAACACCTACACTGCTAAAAACTTTCATAAAAGAGCTGAATAACGAGGTTATGAATATATAACCTTAAAATGATTAAGGGGTTATGTA
>JASLCG010000124.1 GCA_030151885.1 Bacteroides sp. | reverse complement strand
CATTAAACAACATAAATATGGACTTGTTACAATAGCTGGAGTAAAAAAGCTTCCTTTTCTAAGTGATGGAAAGTGGTTGAAAAAACAAGGATTTGAAGTAGTAGAGCAACTTTCAAGTGGCTTAGCACTCTATGTTAAAAAATTGAATAAAGCTGCTACACTGCCTCATTTTAATAGTTGTACCAAACAAACTAGCCCAAACATAGCCCAAGGAATAGTGGTATATTATACCAATCGCTGTCCGTTTACTACCTATCATGTAGAGAATATATTGGTTCAGAGTGCAAAGGAACTAAATTTGCCATTGCATATTAATAGAATAACATCGGTTCAAGCTGCCCAAAAGTGCCCCACCCCAGCCACTATATTTTCAATGTACTATAATCAAAATTTTATAACTACTGACATTAGTTACTGTGCTTCAGACAAATTATTAAAGCTAATTAATCAGCAAAAGTAGTTATTTTATTACATATTATTTAAACACTAACTAAACTACATAAACAACTACAATAGTGCTACTTAAAGCTGATTACACCCACATTAAAGACCCTTTTAATATTTGATATATCTGTAATATTTTTCACAAAAAAGAACACTCTAGCTGTAAACTTGTTATCTTTGTAATCAGAAATAAATTAATTAAACAGAAATAAATACTTATAATGAGGAAGTTTAAGGCACATCCTTGGCACGGTATCGTATTAGGTCCTAGAATGCCCGAGGTTGTAAATACATTTATCGAAATAGTACCAACAGATACAGTTAAATATGAAGTTGATAAAACAACTGGGTACTTAATCATAGATAGGCCACAAAAATATTCAAATATTATTCCTGCTTTATACGGTTTTTTACCACAAACTTATAGTGCAAAGCACGTTGCAGAACTAACAAACGAAGCAATAGGTAGAACTGATATAGAGGGAGACGGTGACCCTGTAGACATTTGTGTGCTTACAGAAAAAGACATTACGCACGGAGATATTATTGTACATGCGCGCCCTATAGGTGGTTTTAGAGTGCTAGACCAAAATATGGCCGACGATAAACTAATAGCTGTTCTAGAAGGAGATGCTATTTATGGACATATTAATAGTATTAAAGAGCTGCCACAAATGGTTATAGATCGTTTAAGACATTACTTTACAACATATAAAGACCTTCCTTCTGACGAAAAACCTCGTTGTGAAGTTGTAGAAGTATATGATGTTGATGTAGCACACGATGTAATTCGTCGCTCTATACAAGATTATAAAGAGAATTTCGACGACTGATATTTGGTCTAATCTCTACTAAGAAGCATTAAAAAGGGCAATTACTCAACTAACTAAGTAACTGCCCTTTTTTTCATTTATGTGGTATTTTTGTCAATTGTTCTATACAATCAATTAACTTTAAACTGTACGTTTCCGCTTTTAAAAAAATCTATTAACTCTTTAACAGCTGCAACCCCTGCATTCATATTTGCCTCTTTGGTCTGTGCACCCATTTTTTTGGGCGTAGCAAAAAACTGGTCAGACAGAGCTCTAAACTCATCAAGATATTCTGGCTCAATATCTGTTAAGAACATCATATTAGGTCGCTGCTTTAATACCTTTAAGAGTTCTAATTCATTAATAACCTCTTTACGGGCTGTATTCACTATTACCCCATTACGAGGCATTAGCGAAATAAGCTCTTCGTTAATCACCTCTTTAGTTTGAGGTGTAAATGGTAAATGAAGGGATATAATATTACTCCGCTGATACAGGTCCTCAACTGTTGGCACAACCTCTACACCATGGCGTTCTATAATTGCAGCAGAAGTGTAAGGATCGTAAGCTAAAACATGCATTCCAAATCCTCTAGCTATTCTGGCCACATTCGTTCCTACATTGCCAAAGGCATGTATTCCGAGTGTCTTTCCTTTTAGCTCAAAACCAGAAATACCGTTAAAACGATTTCGTGCCCCAAATACAAGCATTCCAAATACTAATTCTGCCACTGCATTTGCATTCTGTCCTGGAGTATTCATTACTACCACACCAGCATAGTGTGCAGCTTTAATATCTACATTGTCATATCCCGAGCCAGCACGTACTAGTAGTTTTAAGTCTGGTGCAGCTTCAATAATTTCTCTATCAATCTTATCGCTTCGGACAATAAGAGCTTGTACACCTGGCAACTTTTGAATTAACTCTTCTTTAGTTTCATATTGCTCAAGTCTTTCAAGTTGGATATTCTCGGCATTTAGAGCCTCCTCCATCTTTTGTATTGCAATCTGTGCAAATGGCTTTTTGGTGGCCAAAAGCACTCTAATATTATCCATAAAACAATTTTTGTAGTTACACGTTACTGTTTATGCAGTCGCTCAAACTCTTGCATACAGTTTACTAATACTTGTACACCCTCTATTGGCATTGCATTATAACAAGAAGCTCTAAAACCTCCCGTCGTACGATGTCCTTTAATACCAACGATTCCTTTAGATTCTGCAAACGATAAAAACTCTTTTTCAAGTTCTTCATATCCACTTGCCATAACAAATCTAATATTCATTCTCGATCTATCTTCTTTTACAACAGGAGCTTTAAATAAAGCATTTCTGTCAATTTCATTGTAAAGTAGTGTCGAGCGTTCTATTGCTAAGTTACTCATCTCTAAAACTCCGCCCATTTTTTTAATCCAACGAAGTGTTAGCATAGCCGAATATATAGGCAATACAGGTGGTGTATTAAATAGTGCATCTTTTTCTACATGCACTTTATAATCTAATATTGTTGGAATAAAGCGTTCCATTTTACCCAAAGCATCATCTTTTACAATGATAAAAGCAGCTCCAGAAGGTCCTAGGTTCTTTTGTATTCCACCATAAATACAGATATATTTAGATACATCTATTGGTCTAGAAAAAATATCAGAAGACATATCTGCTACCAAAGGAATTGGAGCATCTAAATCTTCAAAAAACTCAGTACCATATACAGTGTTATTAGTTGTATAGTGCAAGTAGTCTGCATCAGTAGGTATCGTATATTTTTTAGGAACATAATTGTACTTATCTTCTTCGGACGAGGCGATGACATCCACTTCACCGAATGCTTTAGCCTCTTTAATTGCCTTATGGCTCCAAATTCCAGTATCAATATATGCAGCTTTATTCTTCAAAAAATTAAAAGGTACACGGCAAAACTCCATACTTGCCCCACCACCAAGAAACAAGACAGAATACCCGTCAGGAATATTTAGCAACTCTTTAAAAAGAGCTCTTGTTTCATCCAATATAGCTTGGAAAGCTTTCGATCGGTGACTGATTTCTAATACAGATAGTCCACTATTATTTAAGTTTAAGACACCTTGTGCTGTAGCCTCAATTACTTCCCTTGGAAGAATAGAAGGGCCTGCATTAAAATTATATTTCACCATTTATTAAAATTTATATTTATCATTGACACATTCATTGTGCATATTTACTTTACGAAAGTATGCAAATATTGTATATCAGCCAAAATTATAGATAAAATAATACTCAAACAGTTCATTTAAAATACTATTTGATTACATATAATCCATTTATATAACAAATTGATATTAATAAAATTGATGTAAATCAAAAAAACCGACAACTAGTAATACAATGTAAATTACCTAGTTATCGGTTCTATTTTTATTTTAAGAAGCGTAGTAATCGTTTAATATGCCTCTTGGAATATGGTTTTCATCCCTTTAATTTTTTCACCATTTATTAATTTCAGTAATTGCTTGACAGCTTTTCGTTTTACTGCAACATATGCAAAATGATCTTTTACATCAATTCTTCCTAATTCATCTTTTTTGAGCTTTCCTTTTTTAAAGAAGAAACCAACAATATCAACTTTATTAAGTTTATCTTTTTTCCCTTTTCCTATATAAAGCGTTACCCACTCTGATGGTTTGGGTAATGGTAAATTTTCAGGAAAACTAAATTCTGCAAGCTCTGAAGTTATGTATTCTGGCAAGCTCTCTTCTCCATGAAGTATTAAGTAAGATGCTCCTGTAGATTTCCAACGTGCTGTTCTTCCGTTACGATGTGTAAAAGCCTCTTCATTTACAGGCATGTGGTAATGTACTACATGCTCTACTTCTGGAATATCCAATCCGCGTGCTGCTAGATCTGTACAAACTAACACCTGAGAACTACCATTGCTAAATTTATACAACGAACGTTCTCTATTATCCTGTTCTAGACCTCCATGAAAAGCCTCACTATCTATTTTTTTAGTCTTTAGAAATTCATTTACTCGATCTACAGACTCACGGTGATTACAGAACACCAAAGATGACCCACCATCAAAAGTACATAACAACTGATAGAGTGTCTCTAACTTGTCCCTTTGTGGAGATTTTACAAGCAGCTGGTCTAAACGCTCTTCTAAATTGGCATTCTCTTTTAAGTAATCTAACTTTAATAATCTTCCTACCCCTGTAAATTGAGGTATCTCGTCGGCATCTGTGGCTGATAATAAAAATCTACGATTTAAAACAGGAAGTAAGTTTATTATTTTAGACATCTCTTCATGGAAGCCAAACTCTAATGCCTTATCAAATTCGTCGATAATAAGAAAATCAATAGCAGATGTATCCAGATTAGCACGCTCTATATGGTCTAAAATACGACCAGGCGTACCTATTACAACAGCAGAGTCGCCCGCCAATAGAGATTTTTTCTCATCAACTAAAGAGTGTCCTCCATAGCAGCACACAGCACTATAGCCCGATTTTAAAGAGACAAATACTCTATGTACTTGTAGGGCTAACTCTCTAGATGGTACTAAAACCAATGTAGTGAGCCTTTTGCTATCCTTCTGTTCATTAAGAACCAGAAGCAATGGTAACAAATAGGCCAATGTTTTTCCCGATCCTGTTGGTGAAAGTAAAATGATATCACGCTTATCTGTAGCATGATTTATAGTTTTTTGCTGCATTGGTGTGAGTTGCTCAATACCGACAGCAGACATCGCTTTTTCAATAATCTCTTTGTTCATAGAGTACAAAGATAAAAAAACGGCAGATGAAAAAATCATCTGCCGTTATATATATTCTAGTTAAACGATTGGATTAACCTCCAAAGTCGTCAAACAATAGGTTTTCTCTTGGAACACCTAGATCCCAAAGCATGCCTTCTACTGCTTTACTCATAGGACCAGGACCACACATGTAGTATTCAATATCTTCAGGTGCATCGTGATTCTTCAAGTAATGGTCATAAATAACTTGGTGGATAAATCCTACAGGACCATCCCAGTTATCTTCTGGCAATGGAGCACTTAGTGCAATATGGAATGAGAAGTTAGGAAACTCTTTCTCCAATTTACGGAAATCTTCTTCGTAGAAAATCTCACCTTTTGAACGAGCACCATACCAATAAGAGATCTTACGATCTGTAATCTTAAGTGTATTAAGTAGGTAAAGTACATGTGCACGTAGAGGAGCCATACCAGCACCACCACCAATGTACAACATTTCGTTCTTCGTATTAAGAATTGGGTGGAAATCTCCATAAGGACCACTCATTTGTACCTTATCACCTGGTTTAAGGTTAAAGATATAAGATGAAGCGATACCTGGATTAACCTTCATAAATCCACCATTTTTACGGTCAAATGGAGGAGTTGCAATACGTACGTTCAACATAATAACATCTCCTTCTTCAGGATAGTTAGCCATTGAGTAAGCACGAACTGTTGGGTCTTCGTTTTTACAAGTTAAGTCCCACATTTTGAATTGATCCCAATCTCCGTGGAATTGTTTATCAATATCAAAATCTTTGTAACTTAATGAATATTCAGGAATGTCAATCTGTGCATAGCTACCTGGGATAAAATCCATGTGCTCTCCAGCAGGAAGTTTTACAACAAATTCTTTAATAAATGTTGCTACGTTATTATTTGAAACAACTTCGCACTCCCATTTTTTAACACCAAGTACAGATTCTGGAACTTGTACTTTCATATCCTCTTTCACTTTCACTTGGCAACCTAGACGCCAGTGAGCTGCTTGTTCTTTACGAGAGAAGTGAACTTTTTCAGTTGGAAGAATTTCGCCTCCACCTTCAATTACTTGACAAGTACATTGTCCACAAGAACCTTTACCACCACAAGCAGACGAAAGGAAAATTCCGTTTGCAGAAAGTGTACCTAATACAGTACCTCCTGGTTCAGTTTTCAACTCTTTTTTTCCATTAAGATCTACTGTAACCTCGCCCGATGGTGATAAATATTTTTTAGCTACAAGCAAAATTATAACAAGCAATAAGATAACTGCAAGGAAGACAATTATACTCGCTAATATTAAATTTGTCATTGTTTATTGTTTTTACTTATTAAATATTTAATCCAGAGAAACACATAAAGGCCATAGCCATAAGACCTACTACAATAAACGTAATACCAAGGCCTCTTAATGGAGCTGGCACGTCTGAGTATGTCATTTTTTCTCGGATTGCAGCAAGACCAACGATAGCTAGAATCCAGCCAATACCAGAACCTAAACCGTACACTGTAGCCTCACCAACGTTTACGAAATCTTTTTGTTGCATAAATAGAGATCCACCCATAATCGCACAGTTAACAGCGATAAGAGGTAAGAAGATACCTAATGATGCATATAAAGATGGAGAAAAGCGTTCTACAACCATCTCAACCAATTGTACAATACCAGCAATAACGGCAATGAACAGAATAAAGCTTAAGAAACTTAAGTCTACTCCTTCAATTAGTACATCTGGTTTAAGTACATAGTTTTCCAACAAATAGTTAACAGGTAGAGTTACAACTAACACGAAAGTAACTGCGATACCTAGTCCTAATGCTGTTTTTACGTTCTTCGAAACTGCTAGGTACGAACACATACCCAAGAAGAATGCGAAGATCATATTATCGACAAAAATCGATCTTATAAATAAACTTAGATAATCCATATTGTTATTTAAGAATTAAAGTTGACTTTACTTCTTCATATAGTAAAGAAGTGTATCAATCTACATTCGTATTATTATTTTTCTTGTAACTCTTTATTTTTGCTTCTTTCGTACCATATAATACAAGCACAGATGACAAGTGCCATTGGAGGCATTACCATAAGGCCGTTATTCAAGTATCCGTTACTATAGAATGACTCTGGAATTACTTTGAAACCAAACAATTCGCCAGAACCTAATAGTTCACGGAAGAAACCAACAATAACAAGTATTTTAGCATAACCAAGACCATTACCTACACCATCTAAGAAAGACTCCCAAGGACCATTAGCCATAGCGAATGCCTCAAGACGACCCATCAAGATACAGTTTGTAATAATCAGACCAATATAAACAGATAACTGTTTACTTACGTCGTACGCAAATGCTTTTAAGAACTCACTTACAATTGTTACTAATGCTGCAACAACCACAAGCTGTACAATAATACGAATACGATTAGGTATCGTTTTACGGATTAATGATATAATAACGTTTGCGAATGCAACAATAATAGTCACAGATAGCCCCATCACAATAGCTGGTTCTAGTTTAGCAGTAACCGCTAATGCAGAACAGATACCAAGAACCTGTACAGTTACAGGGTTATTGATTCCTAGTGGAGCTGAGAATACTTCTCTATTCTTTTTAGAAAATAATTGACTCATATTCTTTTTCCTCCTTATTTAATTTTTAAAAATTCATCGTACTGGCTGATGCATTTTTTCAACATTGCATCTACACCATTAGATGTAATTGTACCACCAGAGATACCATCTACTTCGAACTCTGCCTTTTGAACTTTTCCTTTTTTCACAACGCTTAGTTCCACTTTACCATTATTCATAACGTGTTTGTTTAAAAACTCGTCTTGGAATAGTTTAGTAGCAATTTCTGCACCTAGACCTGGAGTTTCACCAGCATGGTCGAAGTAAACACCATAGACCGTGTTTTTATCTTCGTTTAGAGCGATATATCCCCAAATAGCATTCCATAAACCTGCACCGTAAAGAGGAAGGATGTATTTTGTCTCTCCGTTTACTTCACAGATATAAAGAGGAAGCTGTCTATCTTCTAGTTTTTCAGCTAATTCTGCTTTGATATCAACTTTAAAACCACCTTTATCAGCTAAAACTTCAGCCTTAGAGTTTATAATCTCGTCAGCTTTAATATACTTATCAAACTCAGCTTGGACATCCTTAGCTTTGCTAGCATCAATATTAAGAGCTGAAAGGATTTGTTTCATCTTATCATAATCTTCATTCTGCTTTTGAGTATCACTTAATGAAGCCGATACAAAAGCTAGAGCGAATGCAACGATAACAACAATCACCGAAGCATATATGATAGTATAGCTATTACTATTAGTATTTAATTTCATTTCGGATTAATTGTTAGAGTTATTTAATGCACGTTTTTGACGACGATTAATATTAGCTTGAACTACATAATAGTCGATTAATGGCGCAAATATGTTCATTAATAAAATAGCTAACATTACACCTTCTGGGTAACCTGGGTTAAGTACACGAATAACGATTGCCATAACACCAATCAAGAATCCGTAAATATACTTACCTGTTTCTGTTCTAGCAGAAGTAACTGGGTCAGTTGCCATAAATACAGCACCAAAACAGAATCCTCCTAGTACAATGTGAGTATACCAAGGCATGTGAGCCATCGCAGTATCAGGACCAACTACGTTGAAGATCCAACCCATTAAGGCACCACCAATGAACATAGAAAACATTGTTTTCCAGCTTGCAATACCTGTAATAAGTAGTATAACAGCACCGATACCAATAGCAATAACACTAGTTTCACCGATTGACCCTGGTATAAGACCAGTAACCATATCCCAGTTGAATGCAGGGAATTTATCAGCAGCCGCTACAGCAGCTTCACCAAGAGGTGTTGCAGCAGTAAATGCATCAGCTGTTTTTCCTAATCCAAAAATACTGTCTTTAGCAACCCAAACTGCATCACCCGACATTTTAGTTGGGTAAGAGAAGAATAGGAATGCACGTGTAACTAATGCTACGTTGAAGATGTTCATACCAGTACCACCAAAGATTTCTTTCGCAAAAATAACAGCAAATGCTGTTGCTACTGCTAGGATCCATAGTGGACAATCAATAGGAACAATCATAGGGATAAGAATACCCGAAACAAGGAATCCCTCGTTAATTTCTTCTTTTTTCCATTGTGCTACAACAAATTCTATACCTAGACCTACAACATAAGAGACGATAACCTTAGGCAATACAGCTAAGAAACCATATCCAAACATTTCAAAGAAAGTAGCAGGTGTTTTAGCTACTAAAGAGAAGTGTTGGTATCCTACGTTATACATACCAAATAATAGTGCAGGCATCAATGCAAGAACTACAAACGACATTAATCGTTTACTATCCGCTGAATCGTGGATGTGTGTACCCGATTTAGAAGTTGTATTTGGCACGAAAAGGAATGTAGCAAATCCATCAAAAAGAGAATGGAATGCCTGTAGCTTTCCACCTTCTTCAAAATGAGGTTTTATCTTTTCGATATAATTTTTTAACGCTTTCATTTATTTATATCTGTTTTATTATTAACACATTTCAGCTCTTAGCATATCAAGACCGTTGCGAATAATTTTTTGAAGCTCTACTTTCGAAGAACATACAAATTCACAAAGCGCAAAATCTTCTGGAGCAATTTCGTAAATACCTAATTGTTCCATACGATCAATATCACCTGCTAAGATTGATTTAATAAGATACTCTGGGTAAATGTCCATAGGTAATACCTTATCGTACTCATTAGAGAAAATCATTTTACGTTCACCACCTTTGATACGAGCATCAAGAACATATTTTTTCTTTTTGCTTTGTAACCAAGTTAGGTAAGAATGATTTACACTGTATTGATTTGTACGAGGCATAATCCAACCGAATAATTCATCGATGTCATCGCCCTCTGGGATTACAGTTACCATAGTATCTGTAGCACCTAAAAAGCCTTCGTTTGAAATTTGCTTGCCTGTTAAGACACTACCACTGATATAGCGTAGTTTTCTGCCGTCAGATACGCGACCTTTAAATAGGTTTGTTAGTTGTTCACCTAGTTGAAGTTTGCAGTATGCTGGCTCTTTTACTTCCGAACCAACAAAAGCAACAGTTCTTGTAAAGTCCACTTTTCCTGTATTGAAAAGACGACCAATAAAGATGACAACTTCTGGTGTTACAGTCCAAACGATTTCTCCTTTATTAATAGGTGAAATTTGATGGATTTGTACACCAACATTACCTGCAGGATGTGGGCCATCAATGTAGTTAATTTCTACATTTTTAGCTTGAGTAAGAGCCGCAGCTTTTTGTTGTACACTTAAAGTTAAGTAAGTTTTAGCCAGTTTAGCTAAAGCATCAAGTCCTGTTTGGAAGTTAGCTTCATCGCCTTGAAGCGCGAATTCAAAATTACCAGCAAGGGGGTTGCTATTAAATCCAGATACGAATATTGCTTTTGGTGTATTGTTTGGATTAGCTACTACATCATATGGACGTTCTCTGAATAGTCCAAAGATACCAGCTTCTAGTAAAGAAGCTTTTACTTGGTCTGCAGATAAAGAAGCTACCTCTTTCTTACCAAAATCTACGTATTCTTGATTTTCTGAAGCTTTAACAGTGACGTTTAATACTTTTCTTCTAGCACCGCGTTCTACCGCAGTAACTACTCCGCTCACTGGTGAAACAAACTTCACTTCGGGATTCTTTTTATCAAAAAACAAAGTATCCCCAGCCTTTACCTCCGTATCAGGTTTTACTACAATTTTAGGTGTTACACCTGTAAAATCATCTGGTACTAAAGCATATAAACCAGTTCCTTTTACAGCGATTAACTCCTCTTTTGCATCACCTTTCAAAGAGATGTCAAGGCCTTTACGTAATTTAATTACATTTGCCATGTTATTACAAATAAATGATTTTGTTTATTTATTGAGCAAAAGTAATAAATATAACTCTGATTTAAGAGGAAAAGTGAGATGAATTACTGACATAATTCAGTATTCACCCCACTTTTCATGGTTTAATCGATATTTTCTGACTTAATAAATAGATTTACAATCTATTTATTAAAAAGCTCTTCTTTATTTTACTTTAAATGCCAATGTATTTTACAAACAAACACTTCATAACAACAGCAAAATAGAGCTAATATTTTATTTTTCAGGCATAAACATTGGATCCCAAGCAGGAAGTCTTATCGGTTTTTTCTTCAATATTTGCAACACCTTGTTTGGTACATATTTCTTTTCTACTACAAGACGGAACATATACTCATTAAACCACTCGTCTGTCATAATTAGGTGTCCTTTATAACCGTGCTCTGCACCCCAGCTATTTTCGACCATCCACTTAGTAGTTTTACCATTTTCATCCATATCTACAGCCATTAGCGTCATAGCATGCGAAGATCCACTAGCAAAAGACTCTACTCTTTCTTTCTTATTCATTTTAAAATCAGTTCCGAATAGAGAGGAATAATCGTAATTATTAATATCTAGCACTCCTTTTTGTGCATCCATAAACTTACCTACATCGCAAGAGAAATACATCATAGTGCTATCTTTCATTGAAGTAATAGCCATCTCTTTTATATCTTCTATTGGTAGGTTTACGTATGTCCAGTTAGTACCATCGTATTGATGGCGGTCGTAGTCAATTTCATAACATTGGTAGAATTCACGACTAGGGTCGTTCATCAACATCACATAATTATCTAATAGATTTCTATCGCCATATTTATCTAGGAAAGTCATTGGTGTGTGTGATTCTGTTGCAATACGTTCTCCCTTTGCATTTGGACGCACCCACGTAAATTCAGTAGGAGGTGTTCCTAAATTAAGTGCTAGGATTCTATATATCGTTCCTAACATTTCTGTTTTACGGCTCTCTAATTTAGCTTCAGAAGCACCTTTGGCACTCATTCCTCGCAGTTCAATACCATATTCGCGTAGTTTAAGTATAATGATGCGTGCCATATCGCGCGTATTCATACTACTATTTGTTTCGGGCATCACTTCTTGCGGAACAAGTCCATATTTAGCAACAATATCTCCTACACCAGCAAACGTACCACCATCGCTTAGTGGGTTTTTAAATAACCACTCTACTGTTTGGTCTTTCATATCTTTTTTGCGTGTATCTATAACACCTTGCAGGAAAAGGTTTGATTTCTCTAACTGATCCCAAAAAAAAGGATAGACCTCTGAGAACTCAAACGCGCCAAAATCATACTTTGCAATAGCTTTAGCACGCATCACATTTAAACCTGTAAATAACCAACATCTGCCCGAAGAGTACTGATTAGTTATTCCTTTAGAATTTACTTTTATAGAGAAGTTGCCATCGACAGGAGCTGCCTCAGCATTCAGTGCCAATTTTTGAATACCTGTTCCATTTAAAGCATTGCGAATAGCTTTATCTTCTGATGTGTTTTTATAGTTCTGTTGAATTTTATTCAACATCGTTGGCGTGATACCTCCATTACTTTTCTGAGCTTGGATTGGCAACAGAAAAGCAGTAGCCAACGCTAGGCTTAAGATACTTTTTTTCATAAAATGTATATTAGTATAATTAGTTCGTATATACAAAAGTACATTTTTATAGCGTTTTGAACTAATTTCAACCTATACTATTAAACATAAAAGCATAAAAAAGGCAGATACCTATCAAAAAGATATCTGCCTTAATTTATTTTAATTGTGTAGTGTTATTTAATTTGCACTACTGAATTTTCTATGTATTCAACTGTTCCTTTAGATACTAATTTATATTTTATTTCATATATTAAATCTGAAGTACCAGTAAAAACACTAAAGTTTATAGTAAAGAATGTATCCATATCTTCATCTAAGTCAACCTCAGGATAAGTTGCTTCAATACCAATTTTAAATGCTTGTGGCCAGCGTTCTTCCATCATTAACTTTTTAATTTCATCGTCACTCATATCTCCATATACATCAGGACGTTGATCTCTATACTTGTAAAGACGCAAATCTACATTGTTTTGGTACGAAGATGTACCGAAATAATAATCATTATTTCCGTAACTTGTTACGTAAGCTTTATTAGCTTTTTTGTCTGCCTCAGTTTTTCCCTCTTTCAGGTCAATATTTTCCCATACCCAATCAGTAATAGACTGACAGAATGCTGAAGAAGCTGCATCATTCTTAACCAATACTTGATAAATACTTGGATCAAACTTCCATTCATTATCAATAAAGCGTACAAATTGCGATGTAGCTTCTACGTAATAAGGAATAAAGTTCCACACGCTACCATCGAATTTATATTGAGCTGATTGATACGATAAATTATTCGGATTTTCTTTACCAAAATAGTATGCAAACACAATAGTTTTCACTTCATCTTCTTTAGCAAATTCAAATTTACGATTCAACAGTTTTGCTAAAGGCTCTTCAAAAGGTCTTGTGCTTGAGAAATCTTTAAAACCTAATGTATCATAGTCAGAATCTTGAAGCACATAGATATTTTCTTTAGCTTCAACCTTTTTCCAAGTACCACCATTATATACATAAACATCTGTCATACTAGTAACAGAAGAGGGAGCACGAGTAACTAGAGCTCTGGTTGCAGCAGAAGCTTCTCTAATAATCACATTGTCAATTTGAACCGTTGTAGTAATTCCATCGCCAGCTCCAGTATATTTGAAACCTAAGACCACGCTTTTACCAATGAAATCTTTAAGAGCATACTCTCCAGCATTAGCAAGAACTCCATATCCTTTTTCAGGGACTGCGATATTAAAAGATGATGTTATGTCTTTCCATGCGTAATTACCATCTTCTTTAGCTTCAGCAATATGTATAGTTAAACCGGCTCCATTATAATTACCAAAAGCTCCATCAAATGTAAAGATTGTATTCTTTTCTACTTTAACAGTAGGTGTAACTAAATAGCTAACTTGCTCTCCAGTAGTTTTATATGCAGAAAATTGAGCATAAGAGTTATCGTTAAAAGTACGAGTTTCCCATTTTTTATCTCCTTTTTCTTGAATAATTTTCCAATCAGAATCATTCAGATTAAAGCCTTCTTCAAATCGTTCTTCAAACCAAACTTTAGGAGCAGAGTTGCCACCTGTATTAGGCTCATTAATTGAGTACTTATAGTTAACAACAAAAAAATCTCCATCTTCAGCATCTGTCGCAGCTTCTGCTAAGAAGTTTGGAATAAACTTATCTGGAGCTTTTGATTCGGTAAAGAATTTTGCATCTACGTCATCTCCCCAAACAGTTTTATAATCGTTTGAACTAACAACGTATTTTTTAGCTACATTTAGTTTCTCTAATACTTCTGGACGATCTATTTGATTTTTGTAAGTTACTTTCACAGCAGTACCCACATCTTTATGCCCCCATTTACTTGCAGTAAAAGCTGGAATAAACTCTTTAGCTTTGATTAAATCATCAAATTCTTTTTTATTCTTCAACTCAGCTAAGGCTTTTACATACACAGAGTCCTCAACAACACCTTTCATGTCCATTGCTTTAGCCAACTCTTTATTAGCTGGAAGCCCTGCAATAATTCCGTAGTCTGCGTCAGTTAAAGTATACTCTACACCTTTCATATCAGAAGGTTTAGACATATCATCTAACTCTTTAAAATATTTATCATTATAGTCACAACTAGCTACAAGTAGAGTAGATAGAGCCAGCAGACTTAATATCTTCTTTTTCATATATTCCTAATTAATTAGAAGTTCAACTTAAGACGTACGTTATAAGTACGACCGAAACCGTAGAAAATTCCGTATGCAGATTCCCAATTACCACCATTATCAGTAGCATCTGTAATGTATTCTTGATCGAATAGGTTATTGATGTTACCAGAAATTGTAGCATTTACACCGCCAATTTTGAATTTATAGCTAGAGTTTAAATCAAACACATGAGCAGCAGGAATTCTCCATGGAGAGCTGAAGTCTACAGCCGAGCTAGCAGTTAGGTTATTAGATTGTAGCTTCCAGTCTGCATAGTTTCTACCAATAAACAAGTAATCTACACCTAATCGTAAACCTTTCATAGGGGTAACAGATGCACCTAAAGCAGCAGTTGTTTGAGCTGAACCACCCACTTTAACATTTTTCAAGTTTAACTGACTCCATACATGATTGTCAGCACCAGGAGCAGAAGCTAAAGCTCCAGACTTAATATCTGCTAAAGGCTGACCTTGTGAGTTGTAATAGTATCCTTTAGGATTACTTACCCATTTCCAGTTACCTAGTGAGAACATACCTGTAATCTCTAACCAACGAAGAGGTTTTGCTTTAAAGTCTACTTCAACACCTTGGTGACGAGCATTAACTCCTGACATATTAATTGTAGCACGATCTATTTCAACACGATCAGGACCTTCAATTACTAAAGATCTAACCATTGTTTTATTTTTCCAAAGCGTATTGTAAAGGTTTACATTAGCTGAGAAGACAGAAGTATTAAAACCATATCCTAATTCAAAAGAGATTACTTTTTCATTAATAGGATCACTATTCATCGCATTACTTGTTTGGTTTTGTAAGAATACACCACCCGAGAAGTAAGGAGCTCTACTAATGTAACCTGCATTAAAGAATACGTTATGTACATCATCAATGTTATAGTTTAAACCTCCTTTAATTGTACCACCTAAAAACGCTTTATGAGGTGATTTAGCATTGTCTTTATCGTAGTAAAAACGATCATATCTCCAATAACCAGTATTAGATAAAGACCCTGCAACAAAAGCAGAAATCTTTTCTTTATTATATTCTATTTGCCCAAATACACCTTCTTGGTGAACATATCCATCATAATCACGATAAACGACATCACCAACTTGTAGTTTTTCATTTTTAAAATCTGGAGATACTGCAGCATGATTTAAGTCTGCCTTAACATTATTTCTGCTTTCATCAAGATAGTAGTCTCCACCATAAAGGTCTATGATTTTATTCTTATGAATTCCTTTATAATAACGTAAATCTAAACCAGCATATAAGTCAAAGTTTTCACCTAGTTTTGTATTATATGTTGATAGTAAACCATACCATTGGTGTTCGTTTATAGATTTTGACATCACCATTTTAGAACCATTTTCACTAGCTTGGTTTACATCGTAAATTTGATCGTATGCAAATGTTCCATCAGGATTTCGGAAGTGTGTATTAACCTTACCACTTGAAGTTCCATACCACATATTTCTATATGATGTTTTATTTTCATCACTTCCATTACCTTGTCCAGCGTATCCACCACCTTTACCAATAGACACATAAAGAGCAGTACTTAAGCTAGATTTATTATCTATTTGCCATAAGTGATTTAAAGAGATTTGAGGCTTGTGGTACTCATTTCTTTGAGAAGTCTTACGCTCACCATTTATACCAAATCCATAAGTAGGGTTATATTTATACTTATCTTCTTCGCCCATGTACTTTTTACCAATTGTTTGCCATCCTTCAATAGACAAACCATCATTTCTATTACGCTGATTATGCCACTGAGGAGCACCAAAAGCAGTAAATGATAATTGGTGATTGTCATTAATACGCTTTGCTAAATTTATAAAGTAATTATACCCTTCAAACTCTGTTCCTTGAATATAACCATCTCCCCATGTTTTACCACCAAGTAGTGTTAATGCCCAGCCACTTTCAGTTAAACCTGTAGATACTGTAAATAACATTTTATTATAGCCAGCATCTCCTACTGCATAGCTTACAGATCCTCCTTTTTTAGCATCAATTGTACGCGTAATAACATTAATTGAACCTCCTACTGATGGAGCAGCTACTTTAGAAGCTCCTAAACCACGTTGAGTTTGCATACTACGAGTTACGTCAGAAAGACCAGCCCAGTTAGACCAGTAAACACCACCCCACTCCATATCATTCATAGGGACACCGTTCACCATAACAGCTACGTTTTCTGATGTAAAACCACGCATGTTAATTTTAGAGTCTCCAAAACCACCACCTTGTTTAGTAGCGTACACACCTGGAGTTGCTTTCAAAATTTCAGGAAATTCTTGTGTTCCTAGTTTTTCTTCAATAAAAACTGGATCAACAGAAGAGAGTGCAACGGGAGTTTGTCTTGCTACAGCTATAGAAGATGTAATTGTTACGTCTGCTAATGCCACAGCATCCAAATCCATTTTAATATCACCTAGATTAACTAAGCCTGATTTAGTAATTTTTTTATTGATATCTTTATAGCCTAGATATCTAATTACGATTGTTTTGTTAGTTGGAACTTTTTGCTCAAAGAATCCATCAATATCGGTTACAGAACCTTGAGATGTACCTTGAACTAGAATTGCGGCTCCAATAAGTGGATCACCGGTTTCAGAATCTAAAACTCGTCCTTTTACTGTACTTTGAGCAACCGCTGTAGCCGCTGTACAGATAAGACAACACATTAGAAAAAGAAACTGTAATAACCTTCTTTTCATAATTTTAGTCATTTATTAAATAATGTTTACCAAAAAATAGTTTGTTCATACAAATGTAACCAAAGTTTAGCTCATTATAGTTATAATAATATTACATTTTTTAATACAAAAATGTTAAGGTTATGTGAATGCATAAAAAAAGAGAGCCATTAGGCTCTCTTTTACTTTTATTTTTGTGAAAATACTTTAATCTTCCATCAACTTTCTATAACGTACACGTTTTGGACCTACATCACCTAAACGTTTAATTTTATTCTCCTCATATTCAGAGTATGACCCTTCAAAATAGAATACATTTGAATCTCCTTCAAAAGCCAAAATGTGTGTACAAATTCTATCTAAGAACCAACGGTCGTGAGATATAATTACAGCACAACCAGCAAACTCATCTAACCCTTCTTCTAAAGCTCTAAGTGTGTTTACATCAATATCGTTGGTAGGCTCGTCCAAAAGAAGTACGTTACCCTCTTCTTTTAGCGCCATAGCTAAGTGCAGACGGTTTCTTTCACCACCAGATAACATACTACATTTTTTTTCTTGATCAGATCCTGCAAAGTTAAAGCGAGATAAGTATGCACGAGCGTTAATATCTCTTCCTCCTAAACGCATTAGTTCATTTCCCTGAGAAACAACCTCATAAACAGTTTTATTTGGATCAATGTCTTTATGCTGCTGATCTACATAAGCTACTTTTACAGTCTCACCTACTTCAAAATTACCAGCATCTGCTTGTTCTAATCCCATTATCAGACGGAATAAAGTTGTTTTACCAGCACCATTAGGTCCAATAACACCAACTATACCATTAGGAGGCAATACAAAATTCAAGTCATCAAATAACAGTTTATCGCCATAAGCTTTAGCTACATGTTGAGCTTCAATAACCTTATTACCTAAACGTGGACCATTAGGAATAAAGATTTCAAGTTTAGCTTCTTTCTCTTTAACATCTTCGTTCAATAATCTGTCGTAAGATTTAAGACGAGCTTTACCTTTTGCTTGTCTAGCCTTAGGTGCCATTCTTACCCAATCTAACTCACGTTGAAGAGTACGACGACGTTTACTTTCTGTTTTTTCTTCCATTTCAAGGCGTTTAGTTTTCTGATCTAACCAGCTTGAATAATTACCTTTCCATGGAATACCTTCACCTCTATCTAACTCAAGAATCCAACCAGCAACATGATCTAGGAAGTAACGGTCGTGAGTAACTGCAATCACAGTTCCTTCGTAGTTCTGTAAGTGTTGCTCTAACCAGTCAATAGATTCAGCATCTAAATGGTTAGTAGGCTCATCTAATAATAAAATATCAGGTTTCTGTAATAATAGTCTACATAAAGCTACACGACGGCGCTCACCTCCAGATAGATTCTTAACAGAAGCATCTTCGGCAGGACAACGTAAAGCATCCATTGCTCGCTCCAATTTAGAATCTAAGTTCCACGCATCTGTAGCATCAATGATATCTTGCAATTCTCCTTGGCGAGTAAATAATTTATCCATCTTTTCTGGATCTTCATAATACTCGGGTAGTGCAAATTTTTGATTTATCTCTTCATATTCAGTAAGTGCATCGACAGTTTCTTGCACTCCTTCCATAACGATTTCCTTAACTGTTTTACTATCGTCTAGATAAGGTTCCTGAGCTAAGTAACCAACAGAGTATCCTGGAGAAATAACAACTTCTCCTTGATATGATTTTTCTAAGCCGGCAATTATCTTTAAAAGTGTTGATTTACCAGAACCATTTAAACCAATGATTCCAATTTTTGCGCCATAAAAGAAAGATAAATAAATGTCTTTCAAGACGTACTTGTTTTGTTGGTAAGCTTTACTAACACCAACCATCGAAAAAATAACTTTTTTATCGTCAGCCATAAAGTTTTTTATATAAGTATTTTAAATGCTTTGTATGCACAAATATAGTCAAAAAAACGAGATTCCGTTTGGTACTTTTAAAAATTAGTGTACCTTTGCACACGCTTAACCGCAATAAAGGTTTGATTCGCTAGCTCAGTAGGTAGAGCACAACACTTTTAATGTTGGGGTCCTGGGTTCGA
>JASLCG010000118.1 GCA_030151885.1 Bacteroides sp. | reverse complement strand
TCGTGGGGGTTCGAGTCCCTTCATCCGCACTAAAAGCTTCGATATAAAATATCGAAGCTTTTTTTATGAGGCAAATAGTAGTCCACACACATTATAAAAAAAGGTTTCTGAAAATAATTCAGAAACCTTTTTTTATAAACTAATATTTGTATGTTTAATGATATGATGATAGCAAATAGAATGATGCTAAAGTTATTGCATTAACAACAATAACCATCGAGAACCCTCTAAATATCCATTTCGACAACACTTTATTACTACCTCTACCTGAGAAAAAGAAAGCATAGCACATATTAACTATGATATTACTCATCATAGATTGCATTATACATGCTACAATAACAATCATTTCTACCTTTGCAGAGCTCTGTAGTAAGTTTAAAATAAAAGGTGTAATATCACTTAGTCCAGCAATAAAAGAGAGTACATTAAGACCACTTGCACCCATGTATTCCAGAGTCAAGTGAGTAGCAAAAGTAAATACAACAAATAGTGTTGCAAATATTACTGCTACTTTAAACTCTAAAGGATTACTTTCTGACTCTTCTTCTGACAACTGTGCATCATCTAAAGCTTTGAGCTTATACTTACTTTTGATAAATATAGCAACAATAAAAGTTGTTACTGACAATATAATTAGATATGGAAATATTACATTAAAGATGTCTTTACTAAAAATGTAGATCAAAATTAAAAACCTAATAAACATGACTGCTACTGCCATTAACATAGCGCTTACATATTCACAAGGATGCGTATTAGTATCTGTTTTACTTTTTCTAGCTAATACAGATATAGTAGCAGTACTACTATAAAGACCACCAATAATACCTAAAATTATAATTCCTGAGTTTTTAAATACATATCTTTTCAACAAATATGATAAGTAAGATATACCAGAAACAACAACTGTTGCAAACCAAATTGTATAAGGCGTTAGATTTATATCTGGAATGATGTTTGTATCTGGCAGCATTGGTAATATTATACCACTTATCAATAAAAACTTAGCTAATGTTATTAGCTCATCATTCTGCATTCTTTCTGCTACTTCTGTAAATGTACTTTTAAGTTCAGAAAATAAAAGCACCGTAACAATTATCAATAAATAGAACCAACTAGGCTGTGTAGCCACTATAGGACCAAGACTATAGGTAATCAAAGCCATAATTATAGTGGTTAATCCAAACGTATGAAATGCATTTTGTTTTACATAATAATATACACTAAACAAAACACCTAAAATCACACCTCCACCCATAAATAGAAATAAGTTATTAGGATCCAAAATATATAATATATAGCCCCAGATACCTATAAATGTAAATGTTCTGTCCGTACCAAAAAGCATATTTGGTCCTTCTCTCTTCATACTCATCTTTCGAATAGATAGACCTATAAGAAGAGAAAATAATGTTACTAAAATAAATGTTGCAAACTCTTTCGGAATATAGGTTGCAATTAACTCTCTCATATTACCAAGTTTTAAACGGATGATTAATTAAATATGAATTATAATATTTCGGATTTCCTGTAACCTCTTTACCAATAAATGAAGGAATTACCACATTTGAATCAACACTTTCTAACTCAACTTCTGCTAGTATTAATCCCTCATTGGCTCCATAGAAAACATCGACAGTCCACTCTTCGCTATGATGAATTATCGAGTATCTCGTTTTATGAATTTCTCCTGGTAAAGCCAACTCTAACAAGGCTAGTGCATCTTGTAGGCTGATTTCTTTTTCCCACTCAAAGCGCACTAAGCCATCTTCAGAACTCTTGCCCTTAACTGTTATATACCCTTTTTCATCTATTGTCCTTACTCTTACAGTTCTATTTGGGTCCATAGATAAATAACCCTGTTTAATTACTTTAGAAGCAACAGAGAGCTTTAAAAAAGCATCTGATTCTACTAAAAACTTCCTTTCTATTTCAAGTGCCATCAATTTTTATTAAAAAAGAGAGATAAGTTATCTTACCTCTCTTCGTTATTTTATTAACTAAAAATGGAGAAACAAACGATAAAGAGTATAGCTATTACTACTGATCCGATGATTAGAGTGCGAATAACTCTTTTCCCTTGTTCTTCCTCTTTCTTACTACGCGAAAGCTTTTTATTCTTCTTACCCATAGCTCTTAAATTTAATTGTTACTCTATGCAAAATACAATTAATTTACATGATGAGCAAAATATAATTCAGGTTATGTCAAGAAACTATAACTTGCCTCCAAACTCCATTAGATAAGCTTTAATAAACTCGTTGATATCTCCGTCCATTACTCCATTAACATCAGAAGATTGATAATTTGTTCTATGGTCCTTCACTCGTCTATCATCAAAGACATAACTTCTTATCTGTGAACCCCACTCTATTTTCATCTTACCATCTTCAATTTTTTTCAATTCAGCAAGACGTTTTTGAAGTTCTTTTTCATATAGAATTGAGCGCAGATGCCTCATAGCATTTTCTCTGTTGTCTAATTGAGATCTACTTTCAGTATTCTCTACTAATATTTCTTCTTCTTCTCCAGTATCAGGATCTTTAAACTGATAACGTAGTCGAACACCTGTTTCAACTTTATTCACGTTCTGTCCACCAGCACCACCAGATCTGAATAAATCCCAAGTTATTGCAGAAGGATCAATACTCACCTCTATAGAGTCATCTACTAAGGGGGTTACGAATACTGATGCAAATGAGGTCATACGCTTTCCTTGAGCATTATAAGGCGATACTCTTACCAAACGATGTACTCCATTTTCTCCTTTTAGATATCCATAAGCATAGTCTCCTTCAACTTGTATTGTACAAGTTTTAATACCTGCTTCATCACCTTCTAATAGAGTTGATAGTGTTACTTTATAATTATTATCTTCTGCCCACCTTAAATACATTCTCATCAACATTGAAGCCCAATCTTGACTTTCAGTACCACCAGCACCAGAGTTAATTTTTAGGACACAACCTAACTGATCAGCTTCTTGACGAAGCATATTTTTTAGCTCTAGACTCTCAATATGTGCTAAAGCTTTTGCATAGTTAGCATCAACCTCTTCTTCTGATACTAAACCATCCTTACAGAAATCAAATGCCAATTCTAACTCTTCAGACAATGTTTCAGACAACTCATAATCCTTAATCCACTGCTCCAAGTCCTTAACCATTTTCATTTGAACTTGCGCCTCTTTAGGATTCTCCCAGAAATCAGGAGCTTGAGTTCTTAATTGTTCTTCTTCAAATTCGACACGTTTTGCATCGATGTCAAAGATACCTCCTCAACGCTAACGTGCGTTCTTGAATGTCTTTTAATTGCTCTATTGTAATCATATTATCAATATTTTCTACAAAGATATAGCTTTCCTTAATTTTAGAAGTCGGAATAGATATATAAAATCAAATAATTAATAAAAAAAGGGGAAGTAAATTATACTTCCCCTTTTTTCTATATAAACAGAGTTTATTTCACCTCTTTGTAATCTGTTACAGTTTTCTTATTAGCTAAGATACGATCGTACTCTTCTTTAGAACCAACCACTATCTTTTGGTATTCACGCTGACCTGTTCCTGCAGGTATTAAGTGACCGCAAATTACGTTCTCTTTCATACCTTCAAGCTTATCAACTTTTCCATTAATAGCTGCTTCATTAAGCACCTTAGTTGTTTCTTGGAAAGATGCAGCAGACATAAAGCTCTTAGTCTGAAGTGCTGCTCTTGTAATACCTTGTAATATCTGAGTTGAAGTTGCAGGTATAGCATCACGTACAGTTACAGTTTTCATATCTCTACGTTTCAACTTACTGTTTTCATCGCGTAATTTACGAGATGTAACAATTTGACCTTTTTTCAATGTCTCAGAATCACCAGCATCAACAACAACTTTCTTACCCCAGATGCGGTCATTTTCTTCCATGAAGTCTATTTTATCAACAATCTCCTTTTCAAGGAAGTTTGTATCACCAGACTCGTCAATAGCTACTTTACGCATCATCTGACGTACAATAATTTCAAAGTGCTTATCATTAATTTTCACACCTTGCAGACGGTAAACGTCTTGTACTTCATTAACGATATACTCTTGTACAGCTGTAGGTCCTTTAATCGCTAGAATATCTGCGGGAGTAATAGCACCATCAGAAAGTGGAGTACCTGCACGCACATAGTCATTTTCTTGAACCAGAATTTGACGAGACAATGGTACTAAGTATTTCTTCACTTCACCTGTTTTTGTGGTAACAATAACTTCACGATTACCACGTTTAACTTTACCCATTGAAATCTGACCATCAATTTCAGAAACAACAGCAGGATTAGATGGGTTACGAGCCTCAAATAACTCAGTAACACGTGGAAGACCCCCTGTAATATCACCAGCTTTACCAACAGCTCTAGGTATCTTAACTATAATCTCACCTGCTTTTACTTTCGCATTGTCTTCTACAACAATGTGTCCACCTACTGGTAAGTTATATGTTCTAACTATATCACCAGACTCATCAACGATATGTGCCGAAGGAATCTTAGTTTTATCTTTAGTTTCTATAATGATAACCTCACGAAGACCTGTTGCTTCATCAGACTCAACTTTGTAAGTAACCCCTTCAACCATATCTTCGAATTTAATTTTACCCGAAGCTTCAGTAATAATTACTGCGTTAAATGGATCCCACTTAGCAATTAGTGTATCTTTCTCAACAACATCTTCTGGAGCTGCATATAGCAACGATCCATAAGGAATATTATGTGTTGATAGAATAATTCCTGTATTAACATCTACGAAGCGAACTTCAGCAAGACGGCTGACAACAACTTGTCCTTTGTTACCTTGTTCATCTACAGTCTCAACAGTTCTTAATTCTTCAAACTCAAGTTTTGATTTATTTTTAGCCTTAATTGTTGCGTTTGCAGCAATATTCGCAGCAGTACCCCCAGCATGGAAAGTACGAAGAGTAAGCTGTGTACCTGGCTCACCAATAGACTGAGCAGCAACAACACCTACAGCTTCACCTCTTTGCACCATTCTATTTGATGCAAGGTTACGGCCATAACATTTAGCACAAACACCTTTCTTAGACTCACAAGTAAGTACAGAACGAATTTCAACAGTCTCAATTGGAGACTCGTCAATAATACGTGCAATATCTTCTGTTATTTCAGAACCTCCAGCTACAATCAATTCACCTGTTGTTGGATGAATAACATCATGAACTGAAACACGGCCTAAAATACGCTCAAATAAGGTAGCAATAACTTCATCGTTATTTTTCAGTGCAGTACACTCTAAACCACGTAGAGTTCCACAATCTTCCTCATTAATGATAACATCATGAGATACGTCAACAAGACGACGAGTTAAGTAACCCGCATCGGCTGTCTTAAGAGCCGTATCTGCAAGACCTTTACGAGCACCGTGAGTTGAAATAAAGTACTCAAGTACAGAAAGACCTTCTTTAAAGTTAGAAAGAATAGGGTTTTCAATAATCTGACCACCTTCAGCACCAGCTTTCTGAGGCTTAGCCATCAGACCACGCATACCAGATAACTGACGAATCTGCTCTCTAGAACCACGGGCTCCAGAATCAAGCATCATATATACAGCATTGAATCCTTGATCGTCAGTAGAAATAGTTTTCATCAAGATATTTGATAACTCAGAGTTAACATGAGTCCATACATCAATAACTTGGTTATAACGTTCATTGTTAGTAATGAAACCCATATTATAGTTACTGATAACTTGCTCTACTTCTTCAAATCCTCTCTTAACAAGCTCTTCTTTTTCTTTAGGAATAATGATATCATCAAGGTTAAAAGATAATCCTCCTTTAAACGCCATTTGATATCCTAAGTTTTTAATACCATCTAAGAAATCTGCTGTCTTAGCAACTCCACAAGTTTTAATTACTCGTCCAATAATGTCACGAAGTGATTTCTTTGAAATAACTGTATTAAGGTATCCTACTTCTTTTGGTACAATTTCATTAACGATAACACGACCAACAGATGTTTCGCGCATTACGTCAACAATGTTACCATTCTCATCTAAGTCTGAAACAATTACTTTAACAGGAGAGTGAATATCTACTTTTCCTTCATTGTAAGCAATTGTTGCTTCCTCTGGACCGTAGAACACTAATCCTTCACCCTTACCACCTTTACGTAACTTCGTAATGTAATACAATCCTAACACCATATCCTGCGAAGGAACAGTAATAGGAGCACCATTGGCTGGGTTTAATATATTGTGAGAAGCCAACATTAATAATTGTGCTTCAATAATAGCTTCATTGCTCAAAGGTAAGTGTACAGCCATCTGGTCACCATCAAAGTCGGCGTTAAACGCTGTACATGCAAGAGGGTGCAGTTGGATAGCTTTACCTTCAATTAATTTAGGTTGGAACGCTTGAATACCTAAACGGTGAAGTGTCGGAGCACGGTTTAATAACACAGGGTGCCCTTTCATAACATGCTCAAGAATATCCCAAATTATAGGATCTTTTCTATCAACAATTTTCTTAGCTGACTTTACTGTTTTTACAATACCACGTTCAATCAACTTACGAATGATAAATGGTTTGTAAAGTTCAGCTGCCATAAGTTTAGGAAGACCACACTCATGCATTCTTAATTCTGGACCTACAACGATAACAGAACGAGCAGAGTAGTCTACACGTTTACCAAGTAAGTTCTGACGGAAACGACCTTGCTTACCTTTTAAGCTATCACTTAGTGATTTTAAAGGACGATTAGCATCTGTCTTAACTGCACTTGACTTACGCGAGTTGTCAAACAAAGAGTCTACAGATTCTTGAAGCATACGTTTCTCATTACGTAGAATTACTTCAGGAGCCTTAATCTCTATCAGACGTTTAAGACGGTTATTACGAATAATAACACGGCGGTATAAATCATTTAAGTCAGATGTAGCAAAACGGCCACCATCTAATGGAACTAAAGGACGCAACTCTGGTGGAATAACAGGAACAACCTTTACAATCATCCACTCTGGTTTGTTACGACCACGTGATGCACGGAAAGACTCAACAACTTGAAGTCTTTTTAATGCCTCATTTTTACGTTGCTGAGAGGTATCGTTACTTGCTTTATCTCTTAATTCATAAGATAATGTATCTAAATCTAAACGAGATAAAAGGTCATAAACAGCTTCTGCACCCATTTTAGCAATAAACTTATTTGGATCAGAATCGTCTAAATGTTGATTATCACTTGGAAGAGATTCTAGAATATCTAAATATTCATCTTCAGTGATTAAATCATACTCTTTTAACTCATCGCTAGCTTTAATACCAGCTTGGATTACGACATAACGCTCGTAATATATAATAGAATCTAGTTTTTTAGTAGGTAAACCTAATAAATAACCGATTTTGTTTGGCAATGAACGGAAATACCAAATGTGAGCTACAGGAACCACTAAATGAATGTGTCCCATACGTTCACGACGAACTTTTTTCTCTGTAACCTCAACACCACAACGGTCACAAACAATACCTTTATATCTGATACGTTTGTATTTACCACAATGACATTCATAGTCTTTGATAGGTCCAAAGATACGCTCGCAGAATAAACCATCTCTTTCTGGCTTATATGTACGATAGTTGATGGTTTCAGGCTTTAAAACTTCACCACTCGAATTTTCAAGGATCTCTTCGGGAGAAGCCAATCCAATAGAGATTTTCGAGAAATTATTTCTTATCTTATTCTCTTTTCTAAAAGCCATATAATTATAATATTGAAAGTTTTGAACTAGATAAAG
>JASLCG010000105.1 GCA_030151885.1 Bacteroides sp. | reverse complement strand
GGAGCTACTTTTAGAACCTCTACCAGCTGTGGACTATAAGTTCTGCTTAACAGGTGTAAAGCTTCTGCTCTTACAACAGCAAAAGTAGATGTTAAAAACTTACTTAACAGTAAATTATCTATATTAGGGTAGTTGTTGTCTTTTAACATACGGAGTGCCAAAGCTTGTACATCAGCCTTTTCACTTTTAAGTTGTTTTACCCAAAACTTATTATTACCCTTTTGCAGTACTATAGCTTGATTAAAATCTTCTTTAGTATCTGTAGTGTAGAAACGATAAGTAGGGTCACCAATAAGATGTGTTTCAAGGTAGTTCACCAATTTATGCCAGTTCCCTACACGAACACCATCTGCTAGTAAACCAATCATTTCGTCGGGCCATTTATCTTGTAGGGCATTAACTGTGTTGCCTTGTGTAACAATGGTTTTACCCGAGTTGAAAATGTAGTTACCAGCTACGTAATCTTTATGGTGGAACGAGCCATTGTAACAAGCATCGAACATAACGAAACGTGCATTTGGGGTAACTTGTTTTAAATCGGCTAAGCGAATTTCTAGACTAGCATCCAATAATGAGTCTATTTTTTCAAACTTATTCTCGGAATCCATCGCTTCGCTTATCCACTTATCAGAGAAACCATAACGCTCTACAAAGTCGGCAGCTCGTTTATCTGGGTTCTTATCTCTCTTTAATTTAGAACGTAAAAAGAGTTTAATATTCTCGATCGAGGTGTCTAAATCGCTCCCTTTCTTGTATCCATTGATGTATTGTGTCGTTGGTGAACCGTGGTGGTGCAACAGCATAACATCCAACTCGGGTTGGCATATCTCATTTAAGATAATTGGCTTCATAGGCCATCTCGATTCAAAGTCCATAAACTTAACCGAATTGCCAGGCTTATAGATGTTTGGTAAATGTTCTGTCAGAGCAATTTGCTCTCCAGCCCAAGCCACTTTAGATTCAGAGTTATACCCATAGCCACGTGCCATGGTTAATCTATCTAGCTTATTTTCTCTATTGTTGGTACGTTCGTCCACTACTTTTTGAAGAAATCTTTTGACTAGCTCTTTGGGCTCTGTTGTACCATCTTTAATAGGACGAATACGTGCAGTATAAATATCAGAAGACAATCTTTGTGGAGAGTCTGGTTTTAGAGAAAAATAGAAATAACTAGGCTCTTTTTCATCTTGTTTTAGAAAATCAAACTGTAGGTCAAAGTCGTCATAGTACCTATCCGAGGGTACGCTAGATCTTTTCCAATCTCTAGTTTGATCCATTTTAAAGGCAGATGTTAAGTGTTGTGCATTTCTAAGCATTGGTATAGGGATATCGCCCACAAAAACAGCCCCTTCAAGTGGAGTATTTGTATGGTACAAACGCATGAGTTCGGCTCTTATCTCTTCAGGATTACTCCAAGATTTAGCCAGAATATATGTTCCTAAGCGGTCGCTCTCTATAACACGTTTATACGCCTCTATTTCCTCTTTAGCATATTGGTAGGTCTCTGTATCTACCACAATTGCAAATGTGGTTTTGCTCTTTATAGCAGGAGCCTCCACCACCTGTCCAAACGAGAACAAGGACACTTGCAATAGGATTAATAGTGTAATTAACTTTTTCATATTTTTATTTGTAATAATATCCGATGCAACCTGTGGACTAGAATATACAGCCAACAGCTACACCGATTGTTTTTCTATGATTGAACTCGAATTTATCTGCTTTTGTATAGTTGAAGTAACCATTTACAAACCAGCTCATATTACTAGAGCTGTTTACTCTTTGTGAGTAGTTAACTGCTGCATTAGCTCCCCAATAGTTGGTGTTGTAGTATTGAAAATCTACTAACTCTATGTTTTGTACGGTTATGTAATCACTGTTTTTACCCCCGTAATTGAAGCTGCCAGATAGATTTTTATTGTATAGCGCTTCGCCAGTTAGTAGTAGTCTGGGCTTTTTGCCACCATTGAAGGCAATGTTTCGTTTAAATAGAGCATGAGAACGTAAGTTTTTGCTCTTTTTTTCGGAGCGTGGGTCTAAGTATTTATCTTTCGATTCTTGATAATTTATCCCCATTTCTACGGTCCATGCATACTCATTACCCCTGTGGGCTATTAAGCTATATGTAAGTGCAGCACGTTGAGTGTTGTACTTTGAACGGACACTAGAGTATAAAGATACCCATCCAGCATTCTCTTGTGAGTTTGTTCTCTGGGTAATGTATTCAATACCTTTTATAGCTGATAAACTATAATCTACCGTCAGAAGATGCCCAAAGTCAGAGAAGCTACGGGTATATAGTTGCAAACTGGTATTCCAAGTGGCATCTCTTACCGAACCTACATCTCTAGGGGTGGTAAAAGAGTCTTCGGCCTTCTCTGCTTTAAGGTTATACATGGTGCTAAATAAAAGATGAGTTGCCCCAAAATATGCCCCATAATTTACTCCTCCACCAAAGTTATTTCCCGTGTAGTTGGTAGATCTTCCTGAACCAAGCCGTTTAACGGCATTGCCTAAACCATTCAGCTCGTAATACTCTTGCGATATATAGGTGTTTACATTGCTGTTTGCAGACTCCTCCTTTATAGAGTAGTAGTTAAAGAACCCTCCTAAATGGTTCTTTTTATTGATAGACCACACAATGCCAGGACGCAATGTAAGCTGCATTAATTTGTTGTCGGCACGTACATCTCGCTGTTTTGCCCCACTGTGAGCCCCATAGTAAAAATCTACCCCAACGTACAGCTTATTGAATAGTTTAGGCGATGCCCAACGCACCCCCATATCATAATATTGGTTTTTCCAATCACTGCTATTTAAGTCGGCAACGATATAGGGCATTCCACGATAGGGGTCTATTAGAGATGCATTGTAGCCTACATCTTTTAAATTTCTGTTGATGTAATTAAACGTTCCCGATATGTAATGATTATCTAGTAATACCACCCCCTCGCTGTTAAACTTAATATCTCTTTGAGCCTCTGCATCCATAGCTCTATGGTAGGTTCCATCGGTATAATTAACATCAAAACCTACTTTCGAGTATTTTAGAGGATTATCTAACCATGCACCAGCAGGGTTGTACCCTTGTTGCCAAAAGTTACCTAGCTTGTGCAGTTCCAAACCAGCATAGGAGCTAATTTGTGCCTTTAAGCCTCCTACGGTAGCAGAAATCAGTACAAAAGAGAAGAGTAATCTTCGTTTTATATGTTGTTTAAAATGTTTCATCTCTATATTTTAGTTTAGTGTGTGGTTCCATTTTGGCATTTTAGCCCCATCTCTTCTAAAGAGTGGAGTAACACCCCTTATAAAGTCTTCTGTGCTGTTGTTTGTATCTTGATACAGTGGAGTTCCGTCTGCACGTTCTCCCACTTTTTTACGCGTAACACCTAGCATATTATACGTTGCACCTACCCAGGTAATTCCCGAGTCTAGTCTTCCTGGTACACGTTTGGCATTAATCATGGTTTCATTATCGGCACACTCTACAGCATCTAGTACATACTCTACAGGAATCTTTGCAAATATTTTGCTATTGCTTGCAGATAGGTCTTTCGTTTGTAGTGCCTTATTATTTACGGGGTCGTAGTTTTGCCCCTCTGGAACTTCAAATATGACGTATGCACCACCAAAAACAGAGGTTAAATATTGAGGAACTCTACCCATCTCTACAAGCCCATCGTAGAACACATGTTCCATGTCGAAGGCTGGTTGATTTGGAAATTTAGGATTGTTCATGTTAAACTCAAATTCGGAGCTACTACCATCTATTGGTGAATTTGGATTGTAATTGGGTAGTTTATGGTTTGCTGCAAATTGTGATATTACACAAGCCTCTCCCGGAGCCAATGGGTAGTCTGTTCCACTGCCAGGAAATCTCCATACACGCTCTGCATAACAGAAATTATCTTCATCTTCTTCGGGCCATTGAGGTAGTTTAGAGGTGGCTTTACCAGGTGTTAGGTTGGCAAAGTATATGCCATCTAGGTATATCGTCTTTTCGGAGTTGTTGTACACTTGGTAAAATTGATCTCTAAAGTAGTTCTTTGGAGTACCAGCATAGAATATTTCAGTAAAAATAAGATCTCCCAGTCTAATCTGTCCAAGATCTAACACTATGTTTTCGTTCTCCTTTACAATAGGATAATTTACGAGTGTTCCGTTTAGCATAAAAGTCTCTCCCAGTGTAGTAGTAACTTGCCCATTAATGGTAATGTTATACATTCCAGGCGTTACCCCTGTAATTTGAGTCTCCATGCTTTTCATCTCCTCTTGCAGGTGTATATCGTCTCGGAAATTATCCAGTTTCAGTTGTAAATCTTTTACTGTTTCAACTTCGTGAGTTGCTAGTTTGCCCGTAATTTGTACATCTATACGCTTAAAATCGGGTGTCTTTACAATATCATTATATTCTCCACAGCTTACTACCGATATTAATAGCAGCGATAACAGGTATATTTTAGATTCTTTTAAGTTCATTATTATAGCATTTTATAGCGTTAAAGCGAGATTCATACCAAAGAAGAATTTTTGATTTCGACGGATGTATGTCCCCAAATCTCTTTTTGACTTCTGAATAGGGTAACTTCTAAAGAAGTTGTTTGCAAAGAAAGACATACGGAAGTTTTTGCCTATCTCTTTAGTTACGTTTAAATTGAACGATAGTGCAGGAGAAAAAGACTCTTTAATATACAATCTCTCCGATTTGTTACGGATTAAGGGTTTAAACTCTTTCTCCTCTTTTAGCTCTGGATTAAAGTCGTAAATCTTACCATCGTTTTTGTCAATGTATTTCACAGGAATAGAGTCGTTTCCGAATACATTCCAATTAGACTCTTTCCAGATGGTTTGAGCTGTTAATGTAACTACAAAACCCACTTTAGGAATGTTGTGTGTTAAACGAACGGCAGTAACTAGGTTTTCATAATTTTGCTTCTGCATTCCTTTTTCATACATGGCAACGTGTGTTCTGTTGTTTCCACCTAAGCCACTATTCCCATCAAAGAACAGGTAGTCGTTGTTGAAACTCTCCGTCTTAATCCACGACCCATTAAGGGTTATTGCTGTGCGTATAGCATCTATACGACCTAAATTAAGATCAAACTCAACACCCTTGCTCCGTATAGTACGGGTGTTGGTTGGTGTGTGGTAAGAGGCAAGGACTCGATTAGCTCCATCGGCTTTCAGCTGAAAAACAGGCTCTCCTTGAGCATTTACACCAGCTCTTTCGTATTCATTGAATTCTAAAGAGTGGAAGGTATCTACAGTTCTTGCTATAGAGTAGCCATTATTCATGCGTTCTGTAAATGCCGTAACACGTAAATTTGTCTTATTCCATTTGAGGTCAAAACCTATTTCGGCTTTTCTATTCTTAGCCATCTCTAGTTTACTGTTTTGAGTATCAAAAACACGTGTTGTTGTGATGATACGCTGATCTTCTTCAGGAATTTTGCTTAATCCAATCTCATTTAGATTGAGGTATTCAAAGTAAGCCAATTCAGGATGCAGATAGAGTAAAGTAGGTGCTTTGGCAGTAATACCATAACCTCCACGAATGGTAAAATGCTCTGGTACTACATCGAACGACATATTGAAGCGTGGTGATATTGCGTTTTTTACTGCGCTAACATTGTCCCATCTTACCCCTGCTTGTAACTTTAATGCTCTTTTCCCTATGTTCCAAGTAAAATTCTCTTCGGCAAAAAGGCTGAACTGATTTACGAAAGGAATCTCTTTGTAAGAGCGAGGTCTATAACTAGCATCGGCACTATTCATGCTTCGAAGTGGTGGACGTGTAGGGTCAAAAGTTTTACCTTTACCTCTGTTTCCATCCGATTTAAAGTCTGTACCTATTAAGAATCGATTATCCACTTTGCCAAAGCTCTTAAAGAAGTTAGATACTATTTTGGCATAGAGACCAATCTCTTTCCCGTCAATGTCGTATCGACCTAAGTACTCTGATGGTAGCAACTGTGCATACATATCCTTATCAGCAGGAGAGATGTTGGTTATTTTATCTCCACTAGCTGTGTACAGGTCGGTATTGGGTCTGTTTGACAAAATAGCCCCATCGGTAGTAGTCATAGAGTAGGGTGCTGTAGCCGATGTGTAAAGCTGTTCGTAATAGCTCGATTTATTTGCTGCACTAACAGATGCTGTGTAACGAATATTTTTTAACCAAAGGTCTTTAAAAAAGAGTGTTCCGTTGGTATTAAAGCTAGTTGTAAAGTTAGATCCCTTGGACGAAGTTTGAGTCTTTTCGTCGTCTGGGTTCCGTTTTCGGTCGTCTTTACCATAAATTACATCTACAGATGTATTGGTTCGCAACCTGTTGTTAAATAGTGATTTAGAGTAAAGTAGTTCTCCATTGAATCGTTGATAGGTTAGATACGACTGAATGGGACTTTTCTGGGTGTATGCGTAGTTTGTACTGACGTTTAGTACTCCACGGTTTTTTTGTAAATCGAATCCTTTGCTAGCTCCTACTTGATATACGGCAGAGTTTACACCTGCATTTACTTTCAATGGATCTCGTCCAGCTTTGGATGTAATAATAACTGCGCCCGAAGATAAATCTCCATACTCTACAGAAGGAATGCCTCGTACCACCTCTATACGCTCTATATTCGATACTGATAAGCTCCTTAAATCTACACCTCCCGATGGCGATGCTGCACCACCCACACCAGCAGAACCACCAGAAACTGTGGGGCTCATGGTTTGGAGGTTGGCATTGTTCGATA
>JASLCG010000101.1 GCA_030151885.1 Bacteroides sp. | reverse complement strand
CTTCTTTCAGAGTTGAACTTTCTCTCTCCTCCGAATTTTTTATCAGAATCAGACCTTCTTTCAGAGTTGAATTTTCTCTCCCCTCCAAACTTTCTATCAGAATTGAACCTTCTACCTTCACCACCTTCTTTTCTGTCTCTTCGTTCCATTCTATCGCGTGCGAAGTCTGCATTATCTTTCTTTGCAAAAGGTTTTCCTCCTCTGGTGTTTCTGTCGTGCTTGAATTCTTTCATCTTTCCATCAAAGATTTCATATTTTCTAAGTTCGCACTCTAATGCACCATTATAAAGAGGTAATCTTTCTTCTTGTCTTAGTCCTATAGCATCAAAACACTCTTTTCTATAAGATAAAATCCAAGCAGTGTTACCACAGAATGCATGTTTTAGACGTTCACCAATGATTTCATAAAGACCTAGTAGATTTTCTGTAGAAATTCTTTCTCCATAAGGAGGGTTAGTAATCATTAAAGCTTTGTTCTTTGGTTGTTCAAACTGCTGTATAGGCTGAAGTTTAATAATAACGTCTTTTGCTACTCCTGCTGCTTTAACATTATGTGTTGCTATCTCTATAGCACTAGGGCTGTTGTCGTACCCGAAGATATGGTGATCAAACTCCCTTTCTTGACTTTCGTCGTTGTAGATCATGTCAAATAAGTCTTGATCAAAGTCTACCCATTTTTCAAAAGCAAACTCTTTTCTAAATATTCCAGGAGCTATATTTCTTGCTATCAGTGCAGCTTCAATAGGGAATGTTCCAGATCCACACATTGGGTCTATTAAGTCTGACTCACCTTTCCAGCCAGTTTTTAATATGATACCTGCAGCTAGCACTTCATTTAAAGGAGCTTCAACAGCTTCTTGTCTATATCCTCTTCTATGTAAAGACTCTCCAGAAGAGTCTAAAGATAGTGTACAGCTAGTCTCTGCAATGTGAATATTGAGTAAAACATCTGGGCGATTAATTCTAACAGAAGGGCGTTTACCACAACTTTCTTTAAAGTAATCGACTATGGCATCTTTAACTCTATAAGCCACAAATTTAGAGTGTCTAAACTCCTGACTAAATACCACAGAATCTATTGCAAATGATTTTTCAACATCTAAAATTTCATCCCATTCAATAGCTTTAATTTGTTCGTAAACTTCGTCTGCGTTTTTAGCGGTAAAGGTTTTGATAGGTTTCAAAATTCTAATTGCTGTACGTAGACAGAAGTTAGCTTTGTACATCATTTCTTTATCTCCACTAAAAGAGACCATTCTTCTGCCTATTTCAACATCATTTGCCCCAAGTGCAATTAATTCTTCAGCCAAAACTTCTTCCAATCCTTGAAAGGTTTTAGCAATCATTGCGAATTCTTTACTCATTAATTCTAAGTATTAATATATTCTCTATTATAAATCTATTTTTCTCTTTTGAAAAAGCTTAGTCCCAGCTTTTACATCTTCTGTAATCCATATATTTGCCCCAATAATTGAATCTTTACCTATTGTTATTCTACCTAACACTGTTGCATTAGAATATATAATAACATTATCTTCAATAATAGGGTGTCTATTTATGCCTTTAATAGGTTGTCCATTTTTGTCTAGAGGAAAGCTTTTTGCTCCTAATGTAACTCCTTGATATAACTTTACATGATCACCAAGTATTGCTGTAGCACCTATAACAACGCCTGTACCATGGTCTATTGTAAAGTATTTTCCAATTTTAGCACCTGGGTGAATATCTATACCTGTTTCACTATGTGCCATTTCTGTAATAATACGTGGTATTAATGGGACATTAAGTTTAAGTAACTGGTGTGCTATTCTATAGTTGCATATTGCACGAATAGCTGGATAGCAACATATGACTTCCGACATGCTTTGAGCAGCAGGGTCTCCTTCATATGCAGCTTTAACATCAGTAGCCAAAGTGTGTCTTAATTCAGGAAGGTTGCTAATGAACTCTGCAGCTATATTTGCAGACTCATAGCGTATTTTTTCCATACAATCATCATCTTTCTTACACTTCATAAAACATAGGCCTGCCAATATTTGTTTTCTTAAAAGGTTATACAGCTTTTCTATATTTACACCGATATGATATTTAAGCGTTTTACTATTTACACAGGAGTGTCCAAAGTACCCTGGGAATAGTGTAGCTCGTGCTATATCAATGATTTGAGCCAGGTCCCTTAACGAAGGAAGCAATTCACCATCTCGTTGCTGGTGAAAGAGTTCTTGATAAGATTCACTCTTTGATAACTCTTCAGTCGTTTTTGTTAAGATATGTGTATGATCTAATTCGTTCATAAAGATATGATTGTAACGAAGTTATTATTGGGTACAAATGTAGCTATATTCAAGGAGAAAAAAAAGATAAAAAGAATCAATAGAATAAGGTTCTAATTCAAATAATATATATATTTCTAAATTTCTGGAATTAATTATAAAATAAGATTATGAGCAAAATAGCGAAAAAGTTAACAGATTTAGTAGGAAACACTCCATTAATGGAGTTGAGTCTGTTTAGTAAAGCAGCACATTTAAATACTGCTATTATTGCTAAACTAGAATATTTTAACCCAGCTGGTAGTGTTAAAGATAGGGTAGCGTTGGCTATGATTGAGGATGCAGAGAGGAAAGGTATCTTGAAGCCTGGTGGTACTATTATAGAGCCTACAAGTGGTAATACAGGTGTAGGGTTAGCATTTGTATCTTCTGTAAAAGGTTATAAGCTAATCTTGACTATGCCAGACTCTATGAGTATAGAGCGTAGAAATTTACTGAAAGCTTTGGGAGCTAGATTAGTCTTAACTCCTGGGTCATTGGGTATGAAAGGAGCTATTAGTAAGGCTAATGAGTTAAATGCCGAAATAGAAGGTTCTGTTATTTTAGAACAATTTAAGAATCAAGCGAATAGTGCTATTCATAAACTTACTACTGGCGAGGAAATATGGCGAGATACAGATGGAAAGGTTGATATTTTTGTAGCTGGAGTAGGAACAGGTGGTACTATTAGTGGTGTAGGAATGGCATTAAAGAGTCATAACCCCAAAGTTCAAATAATAGCAGTAGAACCAGCGAGTTCGCCCGTATTATCAGGAGGAAATTCGGGACCTCATAAAATCCAAGGTATAGGGGCCGGATTTGTTCCAGGGAATTACCATGCAGAGGTTGTTGATGAAGTATTGCAGATAGAGAATGATGAGGCTATTAAAGCTTCTCGTTTATTAGCCCAAAACGAAGGGTTATTAGTCGGAATATCTTCTGGAGCAGCAGTAGCGGGTGCAGTTAAAGTTGCCAATAGACCAGAAAACAAGGGAAAAACAGTTGTAGTACTGTTGCCCGATACAGGAGAAAGGTATTTAACTACTGATTTGTATGCGTTTGAAGACTATCCTTTATAATGCATCAAGCTAAGAAAAAAGTAAAAGGCGTGATTAAAATAAATTTAATCACGCCTTTTTTTATTTACCTCGTATAATAATATTTGGTTTATCGTGTGGAGCAGCAAACTCTCTAGCTGTAACCTTATCGATGGGAATAGCCCATATTTTTACATTCTTTACGGCAGGGTCAGAATATTTAAACTCTTTACCTACGTAGTGGACCATCATTAAATTGAGTATTTCAACTTTTTCATGCATGTCTTCAACAAAAGTAACACGACCTTTGCATACAACACTTTTAGAGCGCATACGATAACTACATGCAACCTTTGGGTGTTGATGTACTAGTTCCTCACCATCATTAAAAGTGATACACACGTTATTATTGTTGTTTATAACATCAACTAAGTGCCCATCAGGAGCAGAGTGTAAGTAAATAACCCCCTCATAATATGCAAAATTCATAGGAAGTACATACGGGTATCCTTCAAGATCTATCATGCCTAAAAAACAAACTTTGCAGGCTTTTATAATCTCTTCGATTTTTTCTTGATTGTCTATTTTAACTGTTCTCACGTTTTTAAATTATCATTAAGTCTATTAATCCACTAAAGTAAAGTCTAATTGTTTCTTTTCCAAATTAGCACGTGCAACCTTTATTTTAATAGGATCACCTAAAGAGTAGGTTTGATGCGTTCTACGTCCGATTAGTCTGTAGTTTTTCTCATCAAATTCATAGTAATCATCATCTAAGTCACGCATTGGAATCATTCCTTCACACATGTTCTCTTTGATCTCTACATAGACACCCCATTCAGTAACACCAGATATAACTCCATCAAATTCTTCTCCAATTTTATCTGCCATAAACTCAACTTGTTTATATTTTATAGAGGCTCTTTCGGCGCTAGAAGCAACTAGTTCCATTGTTGAGCAGTGTTCGCAAATATTTTCATACTTCTCTTCAGAAGCACTCTTTCCTCCATCTAGGTAGCTAGTAATTAATCTGTGCACCATCATGTCTGGATATCTACGGATAGGAGATGTAAAGTGAGTGTAGTATTCAAATGCAAGGCCGTAGTGACCGATATTATGTACAGAGTACCTTGCTTTTTGCATTGATCTAATAGATACAGTCTCAATAAGATTAGCTTCTTTTTTACCTTTCACATCTTCAAGAAGTTTATTGATCGAGTTTGCAACACCTTTTTTAGAGCCTGTGGTTCTTATCTTATATCCGAATTTAGCTATAAACTGCGATAACTGTTCTAGTTTATCAGGATCTGGAAGGTCATGAATACGATAAGGTAGTGTTTTAGGTTTAGCACCTTTTACAACACGACCAATTTTTTCTGCTACAGTTCTATTTGCTAGTAGCATAAACTCTTCAATTAACTTGTTAGCCTCTTTAGATTCTTTAAAGAAAACACTGATAGGCTTACCTGTTTCATCAATTTCAAATCTTACTTCTACTCGGTCAAAGTCTAATGCTCCGTTTTCAAACCTCTTATCACGTAGGTGTTGAGCTAGTTTATTAAGCATAAGGACTTCGTCTTTATATTCACCCTCTGCTTTACCATCAATCATATCCTGAGCTTCTTCGTATGTAAACCTTCTATCGGAATTAATGATTGTATGGCGTATTCTAGAATCTTTGACAGCGCCGTTTTCAGTCATTTCAAAAATGACAGAGAATGCTAACTTTTCCTCATTCGGTCTTAATGAGCATATGAAGTTGCAAAGTCTTTCGGGTAACATTGGTATTGTTCTATCAACAAGATAGATTGAAGTTGCTCGTTTTTGAGCCTCTTCATCAATGATATCGCCCTCTTTAACGTAATGAGTAACATCAGCAATGTGCACACCTACTTCCCAGTTTCCATTCTCTAATTTCTGAATGGATAATGCATCGTCAAAGTCTTTAGCATCTCTTGGGTCTATTGTAAATGTAGGAACATTCCTAAAGTCTTCACGTTCTTTAATATCTTGTTCAGTTATTTCGGCAGGTATTTTATCAGCAGCTTCTTCCACCTCTTTAGGGTAGATGTATGGTAGTCCAAACTCAGCAAGTATGGCATGCATTTCTGTGTTGTTGTCTCCCGCTTTTCCTAATACATCTATAACTTCTCCAATTGGGTTTTTAGCTTTGTCTGGCCATTCAATAATTTTAACTAGAGCTTTTTCTCCATTCTTACCTTTTTTAAGTTTGTCTTGTGGTATGAAGATATCATTAGCTAAGGTTTTGGATTCGGTAACCAAGAATGCATACTTATCAGACACATCTAGGGTACCTACAAAAGTGTCGTTCGATCTTTCTAAAATTTCGATAACTTCACCTTCAGCCTCTCTGTTTTTACGTTTTGCATAGAAAAATATTCGAACTTTATCATTATTCATTGCATGTCCAGAGTTTCTTTCTGCTACAAGTACTGGTTCTCCACCATCTTCAGGAATAAAAGAGTTCTTACCATTACTTTTTCTATGAAAAGTACCAATCATTTCAACACCTCTTTGGTTTAGGCCAAAATTATTTCTTCCAAATTCGGCTAAGTATCCATCTTCCACCATGTTTGCAAGAATATCTTTGCATAACATTTTACTAGGGTGAGTAGTTAGCTTCAATTCAGTGCATATGTTCTTAAACGAAACTTTTTCTTTGGTCTTTCTATCAAATAGACCCTCTATTAGTTTTGATAACTCTTTTTTAGAGAGTCTTTTTTTCTTATTCTTTATTTTAACTTTCTTAGCCATAAGCTATATTTTTATTTATTTGAGGCATTATTCAAGATAACAAATTAAACAAATATAATGCTTACTTTAGCATAGATATTTATATTAGCTTTGAATAAATACAATATTATGTTCATTAAGCTGCATAAATATAGTTATAATAGCTTATTATGTATTATACATGTGCTTAATTATATAAGTCAACTTACTATGATAAAAGATGATAGAGAAAGAAAAATATATAAAGTAACTTTACAGGGAAGTTTAGTAAACTTTTTACTGATGTTATTTAAACTTTTTGCCGGTTTCTTTGGTAGGAGTTCTGCGATGATTGCTGATGGAGTTCACTCCTTAACAGACTTCATAACAGACTTCATAGTAATTGCATTTGTTAGAATATCAAATAAACCCCGTGATGAAAATCATGACTATGGACATGGAAAGTTTGAAACATTAGCATCGGTTATAATAGGGCTGTTTTTACTTGTAGTAGGTTTTGGTATCCTTATTAATGGTGGAACAACAATCTATAAAGTAATGGTTCTTGGAGAGCATCTTGATGCACCATCCATATTGGCATTAGTTGCAGCTATTTTGTCATTGACATCAAAAGAAATATTATTTAGGTATACTTATAAAGTAGGATGTGATGTAAACTCTGAGGCTATGAAGTCTAATGCTTGGCACCATAGAAGTGATGCTTTCTCGTCTATAGGCACAACAATAGGTATAGCTGGAGCCATACTACTAGGAAGTAAGTGGAGTATATTAGACCCTTTAGCAGCAATTATTGTGAGCTTGTTAATTATAAAAGAGGCTGTAGGGATGCTGAAAAACTATATCGATGAGTTATTAGAGAAATCTTTACCAGGAGATATTGAGCAAGATATAGTGGGTATGGCAATGTCTACTGATGGGGTTATAGAAGTGGTTGACTTAAAATCAAGGCGTATCGGTAACTATTTTGCAGTTGATTTTAAAGTAGTGATGGAGGGTGATGATTTGTTAAGGGTTGCTACAGAAAGAGTTCATAAAATAGAAAACGATATTCGTGCAAAATATGGTAAAAGAACACAAATTGGGATATTCTTACAGTCAAGATAAATGAAAAAGATACTTATAACAGGAGCAAGTGGCTTTATTGGGAGCTTTATTACAGAGCTAGCATTGGAAAAAGGATTTAGTACATATGCTGGAATTCGAAAAAGTAGTAGTGTTAAATACCTTCAGAAAGAGGGTGTTAATCTTTTTGAACTAGATTTTTCTGATCCTTTAGATTTTAAAAATAAGCTCGCTAGCTTTAAAAAAGAAAATGGGGCATTTGATTATATAGTGCATTGTGCAGGGGTAACTAAATGTGTTAATAAGACAGATTTTATAGATGTGAACTTTAATCAAACAGTTCTATTTGTTGAAACCTTGAAAGAGTTAGATATGATTCCAACTCAGTTTATATATATCAGTACGTTAAGTGTGTTTGGACCTATCAGAGAAAAAGATTATACCCCTATAAATGAACAAGATGAGCGCCTTCCAAATACAGCTTATGGGATTAGTAAATTGAAGTCTGAAGTATATTTAGAGCAAGATAAAGATTTTCCGTATGTTATTTTAAGACCAACAGGTGTATATGGGCCTAGAGAGGGTGATTACTTCTTGATGGTTAAGTCTATAAAACAGTCTTTAGACTTTTCTGTAGGGTTTAAACGACAAGACTTGACATTTGTTTATGTTAAAGATTTAGCTGAGGTAGTGTTTTTAGCTATTGAAAAGAAAATTACTAGACGTGCTTACTTTGTGACTGATGGTGAGGTCTATTCCAGTAGATCTTTTTCTGATTTGATACAAGAGGAATTAGACAAGCGCTTTGTTATGCATATAAAAAGTCCTCTATTCATATTAAAAGTAATATCTTTGTTCGCTGAATTTTTTGCCTCTCTTTGTAAGAAGAGCAGCACATTAAATTCTGATAAGTATAAAATAATGAAACAAAGAAACTGGCAGTGTGATATTACTCCTACAATAAAAGAGTTAGGGTATACTCCAAAATATAAGTTGAAAGATGGGGTTAAAGAGGCTGTACAGTGGTATATAGAAGAAAAATGGATATAGACTTTATTAAACCAATTCCTTTAAAAAAAGGATTCTTAGCAGTAGAAAAAATAACCTTTATCTATACACTCCTAACCACACTGCTTATCTTATATTTATTTCCAAACATGAATCATCCAGTAGATATGCTGTTGGATAGAGTCATTATTGTTGGTATAACTATTGGGCTTTCACTTGTGTCGAACTGGTGGCCTAGTAAGGTTATGTTGTTTGTTAGGGTTGCGTTTCAAATGGGCTTGTTGTCTTATTGGTATCCTGATACTTATGAGTTTAATAGACTTTTTGACAATCTAGATCATGTTTTCGCCTCTATGGAACAGAGTGTTTTTGGTTGTCAGCCTGCCGAACTCTTTAGCAGTAGGTTTTCCTCACCTATAATAAGTGAAGTGTTCTACTTAGGATACTTCAGTTATTACCCTATGATTGGAATAGTTACTCTTGCATATTGTTTTTGTAAATTTGAAGACTTCGATAAAGTTGCTTTTATCATTGTCGGAGCATTCTTTTTATACTATATACTATATATATTTATACCTGTAGCTGGACCTCAATTCTACTTTCCTGTAATTGGGGCTGAAGCTGTTTCTAATGGTTTGTTTAACTCAATTGGTCAGTACTTTAACAGTATTCCAACTTTACTGCAAGGTCCAGGTTATGAAGATGGGTTATTTTATAACTTAGTTAAATCATCACAAGAAGTAGGCGAGCGACCTACAGCTGCTTTCCCTAGCTCTCATGTAGGAATATCTACAATTTTACTGATTATATCTTATCGTCTCAACAAAAAAATAATGTATGTGTTAATACCTTTTTATATATTGTTATGTGGTGCAACTGTCTATATTCAGGCACATTATGTAATAGATGTAATAGGGGGATGGCTGTCGGCTTTTATAATTTATGGTATTATTACAACTCTTTATTCAAAACTTTATAGCAATAGCGCTCTTTATTGAAGAGCTTTTCTTTGAAGTATGAGATAACATCTGTTCATTGCCGATATACCTCATGCTTGTTGCCGACTGAACTGAGGTACATTGCCGACTAACAAGAGGTATGTCGGCAACTAGTTACAAGCTTGTTGCTCGATAACAGTGTTTTTATAAGGCTTTAAAATAAAAAAAGAGTGTATCAGATGATACACTCTTTTCTATTAAATATCTTTTAGTAAAATAAAGCCTATTTATTAGCTCTTTTACGTTCGTTCTCGTCCAAAATAACTTTACGCATTCTCATGTGATTTGGAGTAACCTCTACATATTCATCCTCTTTGATATACTCTAGAGCCTCTTCTAGAGAGAACTGAATAGGAGGAGTTAGAGAAGCTTTATCATCTGCTCCAGAAGCACGCATATTTGTTAGCTTCTTTGATTTTGTAACATTAATTACTAAGTCTTTTTCATGAATATGCTCACCAACAACTTGACCAGCATAAACATCTTCTTGAGGGTAAATAAAGAATTTACCTCTATCTTGAAGCTTGTCAATAGCATAAGCAAAAGCTGTACCAGACTCCATAGCAATCATAGAACCATTTGAGCGTCTTTCAATAGTACCTTTGTATGGTTGATATTCTTGGAATCTATGTGCCATTATAGCTTCACCTGCTGACGCAGTTAAAACATTTGTACGTAGACCAATAATACCACGAGATGGAATGTTGAACTGTAAGTTGATACGTTCTCCTGTATTCTCCATAAAAGTCATTTCACCTTTACGGCGAGTTACCATATCAATAATACGGCTTGAATACTCTTCAGGAACATTTATAGTTAATTCTTCTACAGGCTCATTTCTATGACCATCTATCTCTTTGAAGATAACTTGAGGTTGTCCGACTTGAAGTTCATAACCTTCACGTCTCATAGTCTCTATAAGAACAGAAAGGTGAAGAACACCACGGCCTGAAACAATCCACTTGCCATCTTCGTCACTTCTAGCAACACGTAGTGCTAAGTTTTTATCTAACTCTTTGTCAAGTCTTTCTTGAATGTGTCTAGATGTTACAAATTTTCCATCTTGTCCAAAGAATGGAGAATCGTTAATGGCGAACAACATACTCATGGTAGGTTCGTCAATTGTAATAGTTGGTAGTGGTTCTGGTTTTTCAGCATCACATACTGAGTCGCCAATGTCAAAGTTGTCAATACCTACGATAGCACAAATGTCTCCCGAAGAGACTTTGTCTGTTTTAATTCGTCCTAATCCTTCAAAAACATGTAGTTCTTTAATCTTAGACTTAACTATCGAACCATCTCTTTTCGCAAGAGATATAGGCATTCCTTCTTTTAAAGTACCTCTGTGTATACGTCCAATTGCTATACGTCCTGTATATGCAGAATAATCTAAAGATGTAATAAGCATTTGTGGAGTTCCTTCAAGAACCTCAGGTGCTGGAATGTTTTCAACAATTGCATCAAGAAGAGCTGTAATATCTTCTGTTTTGTTTTTCCAGTCTGTGCTCATCCAATTATTCTTAGCAGAACCATAAAGAACAGGAAAGTCTAGTTGTTCTTCTGTAGCATCTAAGCTAAACATAAGGTCAAATACCATTTCATAAACCTCATCAGGTCTACAGTTTTGCTTGTCAACCTTATTTACAACGACAACAGGCTTAAGTCCAATTTGAAGCGCTTTTTGAAGAACAAATCTCGTTTGAGGCATAGGTCCTTCAAATGCGTCTACAAGTAGAATACATCCATCAGCCATATTTAGCACACGCTCCACTTCTCCTCCGAAGTCACTGTGCCCTGGGGTATCAATAATATTAATCTTTGTACCCTTATAATTAATAGAGACGTTTTTAGACAGAATTGTAATTCCTCTTTCACGTTCAATATCATTATTATCTAAAATTAAATCTCCACTACTTTGGTTATCTCTAAATAACTGACCGGCAGAAAGCATACGGTCTACCAATGTGGTTTTACCATGATCGACATGGGCAATAATTGCAATATTTCTTATGTTTTGCATATAACACCTATAATTTGTGGACAAAGTTACTAAAAAGGGATTAGAAATCAGTATTTGTTTACAATATTTCTGATAATCATTGTGATATATTAAAAGAGATTATTTATCTTTGCACACTTGAAAGAATTATTTACAACAAAATCTAAAGAATTATGTATTTAGACGTAGCTAAAAAGCAAGAAATCTTTGCGAAATACGGAAAGTCTAACTCTGATACTGGCTCAGCTGAGGCTCAGATAGCATTGTTTTCATACCGTATCGCTCATCTAACAGAGCACATGAAGCTCAATAGAAAAGATTATAGCACAGAGAGAGCATTAACTAGACTAGTAGGTAAACGTCGTGGTCTTCTAGATTATCTAAAAGATAACGATATTGAAAGATACCGTGCTATTGTTAAAGCTCTAGGCCTTAGAAGATAATATTTTACTTAATCTTTTAAGAAAAGAAACTGAAAAGCCCCTTTGGATAAGGGGCTTTTCTATTTATATGGTATTAAGTTGTCTTAAATTAAAGAATTGCCTATTTTTGCTCAACTATTCCTTATATTACTACTTGAATCAATCTAAATGTAATTCAAAGAATAGTGATGAGTTAACCTTTATATTTAATCACTAATTAATTTATAGAATTATGAGTTTTAGTAATCTTTGTAATGAAATCTTTTTGAAAGCAACTACAGATTATCATATAACAGATAGTGTTGATGCAACCATGAATAATCCTTATGAGTTAAAAACTATAGAGTATTATCTATACCTTAAAAATTGGATTGACGCTGTTCAATGGCATTTTGAGGATATTATTCGTGATCCAAATATTGACCCTGTTGCTGCTTTAAAATTGAAAAGACGTATTGATAAATCTAATCAAGATAGAACAGACTTGGTTGAGTTAATAGATAGCTATTTCCTTGATAAATACAAAAATGTAAAGGTAAATAAAGATGCTACTATCAACACAGAGAGTCCAGCTTGGGCTATTGATAGATTGTCTATTCTTACTTTGAAAATTTATCATATGAATGAAGAGGTTCAAAGAACAGACACTTCAAAAGAGCATCATGAGCAATGCCAAGCAAAATTAAATGTCCTTTTGGAACAACAGAAAGACTTATCAACAGCTATAGATCAGCTAGTTGAAGATATTGAAGCTGGAAGAAAGTATATGAAAGTGTACAAACAGATGAAAATGTACAACGATCCTGCACTTAATCCAGTGCTTTATGCAAAGAAATAATCAAATAAATATATGGAACGTATATTAATTATACGATTTTCGGCTATTGGAGATGTTGCAATGACTGTACCTATTGTACATTCGTTGGCTAGTCAGTATCCAGACTTGGATATTACTGTACTAAGTAGAAAACATCTCCAACCGATTTTTAAAGAAGTCCCTTCAAATGTTCACTTTATGGGTGTAGATTTGAAAGGAGAGTACGAAGGCATATCTGGTCTTAATAAACTTTATAAAGAGTTAGCTGCAATGGAATTTGACTATGTGGCTGACTTTCATAATGTATTGAGATCCAAATACCTTGGGCTACGTTTTAAATTTGCAGGAATACCGGTTGTTACGCTTGATAAGGGTAGAGCTGGTAAACGTAAATTAGTACGTAGAAGAAATAAAATATTTAAAAGACAAAAAAGCTTATTCCAGCGTTATACTGACGTCTTAGATAAACTAGGATTTCCTATTTCAGCCAACTTTGACTCTATTTATGGAGAAGGTCGAGGTGATTTTGATAAAGTGAAGGAAGTTGTAGGTGATAAGAATCAGAAGTGGCTAGGAATTGCTCCCTTTGCACAACATAAAGGAAAAATTTACCCGATTGAGAAGATGGAAGAGGTTATCTCTTATTTTTCTAAAGACAATCGAGTTAAAATATTTTTGTTCGGTGGTGGAGAGAAAGAAAAGGCTGTTTTTGATGGATGGGTGAAAAAGTATCCAAGTGTAATGTCTATGATAGGTCGCTTGGATATGGAAAAAGAGCTCATATTGATGAGTTATCTGGACTTGATGCTCTCTATGGATTCTTCTAATATGCATTTAGCATCGTTAGTCAACACTCCTGTTTTATCAATTTGGGGAGCCACACATCCTTATGCAGGTTTCTTAGGTTGGAAGCAATTACCAACAAACGCTATTCAGATTGAAGACTTAACGTGTAGACCTTGTTCTGTTTACGGACAAAAAGAGTGCTACCGTAAAGATTATGCTTGTTTGAATAAAATAAAACCCGAAGTAATAATTGATCGTATTGAACGCGACTTTTGCTTAGCTTAATGGTCGTTCTTATTATATATGTTTAAAACATTAATAAACCCAAAGTATAAAAACTTAACTTCATTTGTAGAGAGTATTCCTAGTATTTTTGATAAAACAGGTGAAGTTATTTATACTGGACGTAATCTAATAAAGGTGTTTAATGTTGACGGTGCCATTGTCAACGTTAAACGCTATGCTATTCCGATATTTCCTAATCGTGTTATTTACTCATTCTTTAGAGATCCTAAAGGGTTACGAGCGTATAACTATCCTCTAATTCTAGCTGAGAAAGGGATTAAAACTCCTGAACCTATAGCTTATATTGAAGAGAGACGATTTGGTCTTATTCGTGAATCTTATTTTATAAGTGTACAGTCTTCGTATTCTTCTAAGCTATATGAAATAGGAGATTTAGAAGTTGATAAAATAGAAGACCTTGCTACACAGTTAGCCCTTTTTACCTCAGATATGCATAGAAAAGGAGTGTATCATAAAGACTACTCTCCAGGAAATATTTTATGTGGAATCAAAGATGGAAAGTATGACTTTAGTCTAGTTGATATTAATAGAATGAGATTTGGTGCAGTTACTCTTGAGGAGGGGTGTGCTAACTTTGCTCGTCTATGGGGACAGCCTTCGCTATTTAGATATATGGCCGAAGTGTATGCTCAAGATCAAGGAGCTGATTCTGAATATTGTAAAGAACGTGTTCTTTATTATCGTAAAAGGTTTTGGAAGAACTATTCAAAGCGTAAAAAGGTAAAATTTAACCTTAAATATGAATAATATGAATGTTGTTCTTTTTTGCGAAAATAAGTACGCTATAGATATTTTATATCCTTTATCTTGCTATGCTAAAGATGAAGGATTTAATGTGTTATGGTACATACATGCGCCAAAAATTCCAATTGAACAGTTTGTCTGGAAAGACCAATTTGAATCAACTCAATCTATTCAAGATATTTATGATTTCAAACCTGATGTGGTTTTTGTTCCTGGTAATATTGTTCCTTATTACTTGCCAGGTGTTAAAGTTCAAGTTTTTCATGGGTATGCAGCAGAGAAAAAAGATCACTGGATTATTAGAAGATACTTTGATTTATACCTAACACAAGGACCTTACTTTACCCGCAAGTTTTCTGAATTAGCTCTTAAGTATAAAGACTTTGAAGTTGTAGAAACTGGATGGACTAAACAGGATTGGATTAAGCAAAATATTAATCTATTTGATACTGAAAAAAAAGAGCTACTTGTAAGACACAATAAAAGCTCTATTGTATTATATGCTCCTACATTTTCTCCCTCTTTAACCTCTCTGCCTAAGATTAAAAAAGCATTAGTTGAACTTGTTCATAATGAGGATATAGTTCTTATCATAAAACTTCATCCTCTAACTAAGTCTGAGTGGGTAGAAGAGTATAAACTACTGGCAAAAACAGAGGCTAATATAGTTTGGGCAGAAGAAAACAACGTAACCAAGTATCAGTTGATGTCCGACTTAATGATTAGTGATACATCATCTACAGTCTATGAGTTTTTATTACTTAATAGACCTGTAATAACCTTAGATACAATAGCAAAAGATATTTATTGGACTAATATTACTGATGTTCAAGACTTAAGTAAAGCTTATCATACTGCTTTGAAAGATCCTGAATCAATACAAAAAAGGCAGTGGGTTATAAATAATTATGATCCTTATATGGATGGTAAGGTTTGTGAGAGGATGTTTGATGCTGTGAAAAAATATATTGTAAGACATGGTGTGCCTACTTATAGGAAGTTAAATATTTGGAGAAAGTACACTAGTGTCAAAACCTTTGGTAGAATTAAACGATATTAAGATAATGAAGCTATTTGTTTTCCCTGGAAATATTGAAGAAGATATACTTTCAATAGGAGCCCAGCAATTACCATACATGCGTACGTCATTCTTTTCAAATATAGTAAAAGAGTCGGAGCAAATGATTTTAGACTTAATTGGTTGCCAAGAAGGTCGTGTAATCCCTTTAACAAGTTCAGGAACTGGAGCTATGGATGCCGTGGTTACAAACTATGTTTCAACAAAGAAAAAAGCTTTAGTGATTGCAGGAGGTTCTTTTGGGTATCGTTGGGAGGCTTTGTGTAAGTATTATAACATTGACCATTATACACATAGCGTAGAGTTTGGTAAAGACATCGATTACTCTAAGCTAGAAGAAGATATAAAGAGAGAAGGTGTAGATGTATTGTTGTGCCAACAGCATGAAACCTCTTCTGGACAGTTATTTAACATATCTCTAATCGGTGCTATTTGTAAGGCTAATGGTGTGTCACTTGTGGTAGATGCTATTAGCTCTTTTTTATCTGAGCCATTGAATATGAATGATATGGGTGTAGATATATGTTTAACAAGCAGCCAAAAAGGACTTAATATTCTTCCAGGAATAGCTCTTATAATATTATCAAAGAATTTAGAAGCTCATAAGTTTAGCAATAAGAGCTTTTATTTTGACTTTCAAGAGAATTTAAAGAACCTAACTCGTGGTCAAACTCCATATAGTCCTGCTACTAGTATCTTTTTACAACTACATGAAAGGTTAGTAAGACTCACTAAAGCTGGTTTAAATGCTACATTAGATAATGTAAATGGAAAAGCTCTGTATTTTAGAGGTTTGTGTAATAAGTATGGTTGGAAAAGACCAGTTGATACACCAGCTAACTGTATAACAGGATTTTTTGTAAATAACAATGGAGATATACTATTTGAAGAGCTGATGAGTAGGGGATTTTGTATTATGCCTGGAGGTACTCCTAATTATTTTAGAGTTTCTCACCTAGGTGTTCAGACAGAAGAGGACCTTACAAATTTAGCTAAGCAAATACATGAAATAGAAACCCTAAATCGTTAATGTTATGGAAAAAAAAGTTGTTAGAGTGTTTACCTCAGGAAGTTTTGATTTATTTCACGTAGGACATCTAAATATTTTAGAGAAATCTGCAAAGCTAGGTGATGAACTAATAGTAGGTGTTAGTACTGATGAATTGATTCAAGAGTATAAAGGTATGAAACCTATTATACCATTTGAGCAGCGCTTTAGAATCGTTTCTTCACTAGCTTGTGTAACTAAAGCTGTTAAGCAGACAAGGTTGACAGAAATACGTCAGCTAGAAGAGGAAAAAATAGATATCGTAACTATAGGGGACGATTGGAAAGAAAAGTATCTAGAAGGGCTTGAGTGGATGAAAGCACAAGAAGGTAAAAAAGTTGTATATTTTCCATATACACTTGGAATTAGCACAACTACTATTAAAAAGAAGATAATAGATAGTACTAATCAGATTATTAAAGCAGCTTTACAGCGTGAAGAAGAACACGATAAAAACTGGAAAGAAGATAAGCGATCTTGAAAAAAGTAATTAATAAGCGAATTTTATAATATATGAAAGAGTTTCTTAAAGTTCTACGAAGGTTTGTACCTCCATACAAAAGTTATGTAATATGGGCAACAGTGTTAAACCTATTGTCTGCTGTGTTAAATATATTTTCCTTTAGTTTATTGGCTCCAATTCTGTCTATTCTATTTAAGATAGAAGAGGTTAAGGAACATACATTTATTCCATGGGATACGGCCGATATGGGTTTTAAAGAAATTGCTTATAACAATGCATATTTTTATGTAAATCAGTGGATAGAGATATTTTCAGGATCTACAGTCTTGTTAATACTAGGAGGATTCCTTGTAATCATGACACTGCTTAAAACAGCATGTTATTTTGCCTCTTCTGCAGTTATGATTCCTCTTAGAACTGGTATTGTGCGTGATATTAGAGTGGCTCTTTATCGTAAAGTTGTAGAGTTACCAATTGCTTTTTTCTCGGAAGAAAGAAAAGGAGATATCATTGCTAGAATGAGTGGAGATGTGAGTGAGGTTGAAAACTCGGTTACTAGCTCACTTGATATGTTACTCAAGAATCCAATACTGATTGTTGTATATTTTTCAGCGCTACTGTTTATTAGCTGGGAGCTTACAGTATTTACTGTAGTAGTATTACCTTTGATGGGATGGTTCATGGGAATTGTTGGTAGACGCTTAAAAAGGCAATCTTTAGATGCTCAGTCAAAGTGGAGTAATACTATGTCGCAAATGGAAGAAACCTTAGGAGGCTTGCGTATTATAAAAGCGTTTGTTGCAGAAGATAAAATGTCTGATAGGTTTTTAAACTCAAGTAATGAGTATCGTACTGCTATTAATAAGGTAGCCTTAAGACAAACATTAGCACACCCTATGAGTGAGTTTTTAGGGACAATACTTATTGTAATTGTTCTTTGGTTTGGAGGGGAGTTAATATTGGCTAATAATTCTGATATAGATGCTCCTACATTTATGGTGTATATGACTCTGTTGTATAGTTTAATTAATCCATTAAAAGAGTTCTCTAAAGCAGGGTATAATATACCAAAAGGGCTAGCTTCGATGGAACGTATTGATAAGATTCTTATGGCAGAGAATACAATCTTAGAGCAGCCTAATGCAAAAGTAATATCTGACTTAAAAGATCAAATAGTCTTTAAAGATGTTTCGTTCTCATATGATGGTAATAGAGAGGTGTTAAAGGGGATTGATTTAACTGTTAAGAAAGGGCATACTATTGCTCTAGTTGGTCAGTCAGGATCAGGAAAGTCTACATTAGTAGATCTTCTGCCACGCTATCATGACGTAACAAAGGGCGAAATATCTATTGATGGTGTAGATATTAGAGATATGAAAGTATCTAGTCTTAGAAGTATTATTGGAAATGTTAATCAAGAAGCAATTCTTTTTAATGATACTTTTTTTAATAACATTGCCTTTGGTGTAGAGAATGCTACAATGGAGCAAGTAGTTGAAGCTGCTAAGATAGCTAATGCTCATGAGTTTATAATGGAAAGCGAGCAAGGCTATGATACAAATATAGGTGATAGAGGAGGTAAATTGTCAGGTGGTCAAAGACAACGAGTTAGTATTGCACGTGCTATCCTTAAGAATCCTCCAATCTTAATACTAGATGAAGCAACATCTGCTTTAGATACTGAGTCGGAAAGACTGGTTCAAGAAGCATTGGAAAATTTAATGAAGTCTAGAACAACAATAGCTATTGCGCATAGATTATCGACCATTAAGAATGCTGATGAGATTTGTGTGTTGTACGAAGGCGAAATTGTAGAGCGAGGAAGACACGAGGAATTACTTAGCAGAAACGGATACTATAAGCGCTTAAATGATATGCAGACATTATAAGTCTTTTAGTAAGGAATAGCAAAATATAGCTATTCCTTACTAAAACTTACTGGTATTTCTCCCCACTTATCAGTATCCCACTTTAAAAGCTTAACTTCATAATCATTATTATTCAGCCAATACTCGGCTCTTATAATATGTTCGTGTATATCTAAAGATTTGGAATTGACTTTGAATCTAGTTTCGCATTTTTCGTCTTCTAACCACTTCATAGCTTCGGCGCTACTTGAATACAGTGGAATATGCCAACCACTCTGTTTTATATAAGCTACGGCATGGACTAGTGCTAGAAATTCTCCAATTTGACTAGTTCCCCATATTGGACCAAATTTAAATAGAACTTCACCTGTAGCTGTATAAATACCTTTATACTCTATGTGAGTAGCATTATCGCTATGAATAGCTGCAACACATATACTATCTCCTATCACACCTTCGGGCAATATTTTAGTCTTTTCTTTTATTTTATTTAATGCCACACCTCTTTCATAACCAGACCTCTCTGGTGTGCTCCAATAGGCATCTACAGCACCTCTTTTGCTATCAAAAGACATATATATAGGGTCTTCGTAGTCTTTTATTTGTTCTTGACATTTTTCCCAAGAGAAATAGACTCCGGGTTTATGACCTTTCCATACTGCATAATATTTCTTCTTTTTTGCCATCTTAAACGTTATTAATAAGTAGGATAAAACTTTTTAGGTAAGGCCTGTAAAACAGACCTGTAAATATAATTTTATATTATTTACGTTCATAAATTACTAGTTCATTTTAAATTATAACTTTGCATGTATAATATTAGTTATGAATCGTATATTTTTAATTGGTTATATGGGAGCAGGCAAGACTACTCTTGGAGCTCCTTTAGCTAAAGCATTAGGCTTTAGCTTCATTGATTTAGACATATATATAGAGAATCGATATCATAAATCAATCAATGAGTTATTCGCCCTTTGGGGAGAACAGGAATTTAGAAAGGTAGAGCAAAAAGTTCTTAAAGAAGTCTCTACCTTCGAACGAGTTGTAATATCAACAGGAGGCGGAACTCCTTGCTTTTTTGATAATATAAAAGTAATGTTAACATCAGGTTTAACAGTCTATTTGGAAGTTTCCATACATAAGTTGCATCAGCGACTAATTCATGGTAAATGGAAGCGACCTAAACTGAAAAACAAAACAGATGCTGAATTATTAGAGTTTATAACAACTGGACTAGCTGAAAGGTTGACTTTTTATAGTCAAGCACATGTATTCTCTTCTGCAGAAAACTTAGAATCGTATTCGGCTATTTCGGAGGCAGTAGAGCATATAGTAAGCTTAGTTAAGCAAAAGTAAACTTTAATACTTAGAATGCATAAGTTTTATAGTATTTGTTAAAATTAGGGGCAACATAGTTGTTTGTCACTTTCATAATGTGTATTTTATATTTCAAAATAGGACAGGACTAAGTCTGGTTAGTATTTTTCAAATAATAGATTGCTTTAATAGTATTGGAAGTTGTATAAAACGAGAAGTCTTTATTGTTTAGTATATTTATTTCTAAAAAATACAAAACTATCTAGCTTTTAAAGCGTTGTATGTATAAATTAGTCGTTTTTTGCATTTTGTTAATTTATATTGTTGTTTAATGTAGATTAATACCTATTTTTGCGACCCAAAAAATAAACAATTAATAAGGTTTTGTTATATGAGAAAATGGAGAATTGAAGACTCTGAAGAGCTTTATAATATCACTGGTTGGGGAAATCCTTATTTCCGTATTAATGAGAAAGGTAACGTTGAGGTTACTCCTAGAGAAGGGGCTGCCGCCGTTGATCTAAGGGAATTGGTTGATGAGATGGAATTGAAGGATATTTCTACGCCCTTATTGGTGCGTTTTCCTGATATTTTAGACAATCGTATTGAAAGTACTGCTAAATGCTTCAAAAAGGCTGCTGAAGAGTATGGTTACAAGGCGCAAAACTTTATTATTTACCCTATTAAGGTGAATCAAATGCAGCCTGTGGTAAGTGAAATCATAAGCCATGGAAAGAAATTCAACTTAGGCCTTGAGGCTGGTTCAAAACCAGAACTTCACGCAGTAATTGCTATTAATACAGATGCAGACTCTTTGATTGTCTGTAATGGATATAAAGATGAAAGTTATATTGAACTAGCTCTTTTAGCTCAGAAAATGGGCAAAAGAATATTCTTAGTTGTAGAAAAACTGAATGAGTTGAAGTTAATAGCTAAGATTGCTAAGAAGTTAAATGTAAGACCTAATATAGGTATTCGCATAAAACTTGCTTCATCAGGAAGTGGTAAATGGGAAGATTCGGGTGGTGATGCTAGTAAGTTTGGATTGACTTCTAGTGAGCTATTAGAGTCTCTAGATTACCTTGAAAGCAAAGATATGAAAGACTGTCTGAAGCTGATTCACTTCCATATTGGTAGCCAAGTAACTAAAATTCGCCGTATTAAAACAGCTTTACGTGAAGCATCTCAATTTTATGTACAGTTGCATAAGTTAGGTTTTAATGTTGAGTTTGTAGATGTTGGTGGTGGTTTAGGAGTAGATTACGATGGAACAAAATCTGGTAGCTCGGGTAGTAGTGTAAACTACTCACTACAAGAGTATGTTAATGATTCAATATCAACACTTGTTGATGCTAGTGATAAGAATGGCCTTCCACATCCAAATATTATTACAGAAAGTGGTAGAGCTTTAACAGCACATCACTCTGTTTTACTATTTGAAGTGCTTGAAACTACATCTGTTCCAGAATGGGAAGATGATATGCAAGTTTCTGAAGATGATCATGAATTAGTTAAAGAGCTATATGAGATTTGGGATACGCTAAATCAAAACTCAATGCTAGAATCATGGCACGATGCGCAACAAATTAGAGAAGAGGGTTTGGACCTATTTAGTCATGGTATTGTTGATTTAAAGACAAGAGCTCAGATAGAAAGACTCTATTGGTCAATAACAACAGAAATAAATCAGATTGCTACAGGGCTTAAACATGTACCAGATGAGTTAATGGGTTTAACAAAGCTGTTAGCTGATAAGTACTTCTGTAACTTCTCATTATTCCAATCTTTACCAGACTCTTGGGCTATTGATCAGATATTCCCAATAATGCCTATTCAAAGATTAGATGAGCGCCCAACGCGTGTGGCTACTTTACAAGATGTTACTTGTGATTCTGATGGAAAAATAGCAAACTTTATATCTACCAGAAATGTATCACATCATCTACCTGTACACTCTATAAAGTCTATGAAAGAGGGTTACTACATTGGTACTTTCTTAGTAGGAGCATACCAAGAGATATTAGGTGATTTACATAATCTTTTTGGAGATACGAATGTTGTACACATCTCTGTTGACGAAGAAAAATATCATATTGATCAAATCATCGATGGAGAGACTGTTGCTGAAGTTTTAGAATACGTAGAATATAATCCTAAAAAGCTAGTTAGGTTACTTGAAGGATGGGTTACTAAATCGGTGAAAGCTGGGAAAATAACTCTTGAAGAGGGAAAAGAGTTTTTATCGAATTATAGATCTGGATTATATGGTTATACTTATCTAGAGAAACAATAGAATATAAATCTTATATTTAAGCCTATAAATTATTTTATAGGCTTTTTTTAATTTAAGTTTAATGAAGAAGGATATAACTATTATAAAGGTTGGAGGTAAAATTATAGAAGATGATTTTACTCTCAAACAACTTGTCAATCAGTTCGCTAAAATAAAGGGTGCTAAGGTGTTAGTGCATGGTGGAGGAAGAACAGCCACAAAAATAGCTAAACAGCTGGGTGTGGAGACAACCATGATTAATGGAAGAAGGGTAACAGATGCCAAGATGCTGGATGTTGTGACTATGGTTTATGGAGGTCTTGTGAATAAACAAATTGTGGCTCTATTACAATCAAACGGAGTAAATGCGCTTGGTGTAACTGGAGCAGATGCAGATTTAATAAGGGCACATAAAAGAAAAGTGGTAGATGTTGATTATGGGTTTGTTGGCGATGTAGATTCTGTTAATTTGAAACAAATTAGAGAATTTGTCGATAAACAAATTGTACCTGTAATTGCTCCTTTAACTCATGATGGTAATGGTTCTTTGCTTAATACAAATGCGGATACCATTGCAGGATCTTGTGCCAATGCTATGGCTAAGGAGTATGATGTTGTGTTGTATTATTGTTTTGAATTTGATGGTGTACTCTCTAATACTGAGGATAATACTTCTATTATTTCACATATAACGAAGACCAGCTACTCACAGCTGAAGTCTGAAGGTGTTGTAAAAGAGGGGATGATACCTAAACTAGATAATGCTTTTGAATCATTAGAGCAAGGTGTTAAAAAAGTTATCATTACATCCATCAGGAATATAGGGGATAAAACTAAGGGAACTCACATAACTTTATAAATCAATTGAATCAGGAGAGCATAATAACGTCTGAGTTGGGAAAAGTCTATATTGTAAGAAATAGGCTTGCAAAGCGATTGATCTTTAGGGTAAAGGAAGGGTGTCTATTTGCTACAGTACCTTTTAATAGCTCTATACAGAATATAAACAAAGTATTAGATGAAAATAGTAATCGATTAAAGCACCTTTTACAGCAGAGTAGCAAGGTTGAATCAAAGATTATTAATGGGAATTATTCTATAAACACACCTAACTTTAAGCTTTGTATTTGTCAAGGCAGCTCAAAAAGATGTTATGTAAATACAAATAATCTTGAATTACAGCTAATTGTACCCCAAAGCATAGAGTTTAATAACCCTAAGACTCAGAGTTGGTTGAAGAAAGTAGTTGAGCAAATATTACTATCAGAGGCAAAAAAAGTATTGCCAAATAGACTATTACTACTCGCTAAAGAGCTAGGCTTAAAGGTTTCTCAGGTAAAAGTTAACCTTAGTAGAGGACGATGGGGGAGCTGTTCATCTAGTGGCAACATCAACTTGTCTGCATTTATTTTATTATTACCTAATCATTTAATTAGAGCTGTAATGTTGCATGAGTTAGCTCATTTAACAGAGATGAATCATAGTTCTCGCTTTTGGAGCTTATTAGATGTGTATTCAGAGGGTAATGCGGTGGCATGGAGTAAAGAATTAAAAGCTTACAAAACCTCTATTCTTTAGTATAAACCTGCTCAACAACCTCGTTGTGTATATCAAATGCATATTTGCCCCCACTTGGATTTAAATTAAACACTTTCAAGTCATGCGTTGATAAGTCAATAATTAGCAAAGCACTCTGTTCTGCAAAACGAGTTATGTTAAATTCAGTATGCTCTTCTTTTATATCACCTTTAAATAACAAACTATCGTTAAGCTGAACTTCGAAAGAACGTCCTTTAAATCCCTCTTTTAGAACGATTTGATAATTCTCATCAAAGAGTTTTTCTTGTTTACTATTGAGTCTTAAACTCATGTATACAAATATTACTACAATAAAAATTACAGCAAAGGCAAGGATGCCATTACCAATCATAAACTGTTTATTAGTATTTAAGTGCTTAGTCATATGGGTTGAATAATAGTTTGTTACTACAAAAATAAAGGTAATTATTTAATATTACTTTCATAGTGACGTATAATCTATAATTTTTGATAAAACGAATAAATTTTTAAGGATGCCATAAAATTAGTTGTATTTTTGTTGATATACATCAATGTAAATCAATTATCATACAACTATGACATCTAAACTGTTTGGAAAAATGCAAAAAGCTTTAGCTTTGGCTAGTCTTGTCTTAATTCCTAATATTGTAACTGGAAGTAATATAACTGGTAAATACGAGTCTCAAAGGCCTCCTATAGAAGAACGGAAATTTACATCTACAGCTGTTGAAAAGGCTATTAAAAAGGTTAAAAAGCAGATTAAGGATGAAAAATTAGCTTGGATGTTTGAAAACTGCTTTCCTAACACTTTAGATACTACTGTTGAGTTTGAAATGAAGAATGGTAAACCTGATACATTTGTTATTACAGGTGACATTCATGCTATGTGGTTAAGAGATTCTTCGGCACAAGTTTACCCTTACCTTAAGTTTGTAAAGAAAGATGAAAAGCTTAGTAAGCTTGTAGCAGGAGTTATTAACAGACAAACAGAACAAATAAATATAGATCCATATGCTAATGCTTTTAATAAAGAAGCAACTGGTAGTAAATGGAGTACAGATGTAACTCCAGAAATGCCAAAAGAAGTATATGAACGTAAATGGGAAATAGATTCAATGTGTTATCCAATCAGATTGGCATACAACTATTGGAAAGAGTCTGGTGTTACTTCTGTCTTTGATGAGGCTTGGGTTTCTGCTATGAGACGTGTTATAACTACATTTAAAGAGCAACAAAGAAAAGATAACTTAGGCCCATATTACTTTTTTAGGGTGACAGATCGACAAGGTGATACATTGCTAAATAGAGGATATGGAAGTCCTGTAAAACCTGTAGGTCTAATATGTTCTTCTTTTAGACCATCGGACGATGCGACTTTATTAAACTTTCTAATACCTTCTAACTTATTTGCAGTTGAATCATTGAATCAGATGGCAGAAATTTTGGAAGAGGTTGTTGGTAACAAGGATTTAGCTGCAGAGGCTAAAAGTTTATCCAAGGAGGTTATAGATGCTGTTAATAAGTATGGAATTGTTAACCACCCGAAGTATGGAAAAGTATATGCGTATGAGGTTGATGGTTTCGGAAATACAATGTTTATGGATGATGCGAATGTTCCAAGTTTGCTAGCGTTACCATACCTTTGCTCTTTTATAGAAAAAGATGATCCTATTTATTTAAATACACGTAAAATGGTATGGAGTGATAGTAATCCCTATTTCTTTAAAGGATCAGCAGCCGAGGGAATTGGTGGACCACACGTAGGATTTGACTATGTTTGGCCTATGAGTATAATCATGAAGGCCATAACATCAACATCGCAAGCAGAAATAGATGCGTGTATAAATGTGCTTAGAGACACCGATGCAGGAACAGGCTTTATGCATGAAAGCTTTAACAAAAATAACCCAGAAGATTTTACAAGATCTTGGTTTGCATGGGCTAATACTTTGTTTGGAGAACTACTATACAACCAATATCATAAATAATAGACAGAAAAATATGTAATAGAGCGATGTTAAGCATCGCTCTATCTGGCTTTACTATTAATATTAAATAAAATATTACCAGACTTTCTCATAAAGTAATTAGTTTTGTAGGAAACACATATAATATTATGAATAATAATACACGAACAAAACGACATTCAAATCCTCTCAAATGGGTCCCAACGGCCTATTTTGCTATGGGGTTACCATTTATCGTACTGAGCATGGTCTCAGTACTAATGTACCAAGACTTAGGTATTGCTAAATCTAGTATAACCTTTTGGCTATCAATCATAACTTTACCCTGGACATTAAAGCCTCTTTGGAGTCCGTTTCTTGAGCTTTTTAAGACTAAAAAATTCTTTGTTATCTTAACTCAACTTGTAACAGGTATAACTTTTGCTTTGGTTGCCTTAAGCTTAGACTTACCAAACTTTTTCACTGTTTCAATAGCTTTAATGGGTATTATAGCAATAAGTGGTGCTACACATGATATCGCATTAGATGGTATCTATTTAGTAGAGCTGACTCAAAAAGAACAAGCCAAGTATATTGGTTGGCAGGGAGCTTTTTATAACTTAGCAAAGTTGTTATCTTATGGAGGATTGGTTGCTGTTGCAGGATACCTTAAACGTTATTATGGTGCTTTAACATCTTGGACTATAATAATGGGGATATTCTCAACAATTATGGTGCTTGCCGCTATTTATCATATGCAAGTGTTGCCTACAGGTGGTCCTAAAAAAGAGGGTGGTACAGTAAAAGATACATGGAATGGATTAGTAGAAATTATTATATCTTTCTTTAAAAAGAAATATATTGTTTGGTATATTTTATTTATAATTCTATACCGTTCCGCAGAAGGTTTTGCTATGAAGGTCTTACCTCTATTCTTAGCAGACTCTGTTGATGTTGGAGGTCTAGGATTATTAACAGAACAAATAGGTTTAATAAATGGTATCTGTGGAGCATTAGCTTTTGTAGTTGGGTCTATTTTAGGGGGATACTTTATTAGTGCTTTCAGCTTGAAAAAAACCTTGTTCACACTTTGCTGCTGTTTTAATATTCCATTCTTAATATATCTTTTGTTTGCAGTCTATCAGCCAAGCTCATTAACAGTAATCGGTCTAGGTGTTACCTTTGAGTGGTTTGGTTATGGTTTTGGATTTGTAGGCCTAACACTATTTATGATGCAACAGGTTGCTCCAGGTGAACATAAAATGGCTCACTATGCCTTTGCCTCAGGTATTATGAATTTAGGAGTTTTATTGCCAGGTGCCATTAGTGGCTATATTGTTGAGCAAGTTGGCTATCAGGACTTCTTTACATTTGTGATGTTTGCTACTATTCCAGCATTCTTAATTACATGGTTTGTTCCATTTACTTATAAAGAAGAGAATACAAAAAATCAAGAATAAGTATCTTAATTAAATTAATTAGAAAATATGAAAGACTTAAAAATTGTAGGTCCATCACTTCCAAACATGCCTTGGGAAGATAGACCAGAAGGTTGTAAAGATGTTGTTTGGCGTTACTCTGCTAATCCTATCATTCCACGTGATTTACTACCTACGTCTAACAGTATATTTAACAGTGCTGTAGTTACCTATAAAGATGGTTATGCAGGAGTGTTTCGTTGTGATGATACGAATCGTCGCATGCGTTTACATGTGGGCTTTAGTGATGATGCAATCAACTGGAATATTAATCCAGAGCCATTAACTTTTGAATGTGATGATGAGGAGATAGGCAAATGGGTGTACGGTTATGATCCTCGAGTTTGCTTTATAGAAGACCGTTATTATGTAACTTGGTGTAATGGCTATCATGGTCCAACAATCGGATGTGCTTATACTTATGATTTCAAGACATTCCATCAGCTAGAGAATGCATTTATTCCTTTCAACCGTAATGGTGTAATGTTCCCTCGTAAAATCAATGGTAACTTTGCAATGTTAAGTCGTCCAAGTGATAATGGACACACTCCATTTGGTGATATTTTCTATAGTGAAACTCCTGATATGAAATTCTGGGGAAAACATAGGCATGTAATGGCTCCAGCTCCTTTTGAAGATAGTGCTTGGCAATGTACTAAGATTGGTGCAGGTCCAATTCCCATTGAGACATCAGAAGGATGGCTAATGATTTATCATGGTGTTCTTGCGTCATGTAATGGTTTTGTTTATAGCTTTGGCTCAGCCTTGTTAGACTTAGATGAACCATGGAAAGTAAAATATCGTTCAGGTCCGTACTTATTATCTCCACAAAAAGATTACGAATGTGTAGGTGATGTACCTAATGTGTGTTTCCCATGTGCAGCATTACACGATGCAGAAACTGGTCGTATTGCTATTTACTATGGTTGTGCAGACACTGTTACGAGTTTAGCATTTGGTAATATTAATGAAATTATTGAGTTCACAAAAAGAACTAGTATAATCTAAATTTAAATATTTTAAACTGATATTGTTTACATGAAAAAGCTGTTTACTTCGATCTTCGGATTACTTCTATTTGCAGGGCTATCGGCTCAGACTACTAAAAAAGAGTTGGTGGACTATGTTGATCCATTTATTGGCACAACAAATTTTGGTACCACAAATCCAGGAGCTGTGACTCCTAATGGTTTGATGTCTGTAGTACCCTTTAATGTAATGGGGTCTGACGAGAATACATATGATAAAGATGCAAGATGGTGGTCAACTCCTTATGAGTATACAAACTGTTTCTTTACAGGATATGCTCATGTTAATTTAAGTGGAGTAGGTTGTCCTGAGTTGGGATCTCTTCTACTAATGCCTACTACAGGAGAGTTAAATGTAGATTATGCAGAGTATGGTAGTAAATATATAAATGAGACAGCTACACCTGGATATTATAGTAATTTTTTGACAAAATATAATATTAAAACAGAAGTTACAGCTACGCCTAGAACAGGTTTAGCAAGATTTACTTTTCCTAAAGGGCAAAGTAATATTTTATTGAACTTAGGTCAAGGATTAACTAATGAATCTGGCGCAATGATGCGACGCGTAAACGATCAAGAGGTTGAAGGAATGAAACTGCTTGGAACATTTTGTTATAACTCACAAGCAGTTTTTCCTATTTACTTTGTGATGCGAATCAATAAAAAGCCATCTGCAACAGGCTATTGGAAGCAGCAAAGGGATTTAGGTATCAAAGCACAATGGGATGCAGACTCTGGTAAGAAAAAACTGTATACTAAATACAACAAAGAGATTGCAGGAGATGATATAGGCGTATACTTCTCTTTTGATACAGAAGAAAATGAAGAAGTTGAAGTACAAATGGGGGTGTCTTTTGTTAGTATAGAGAATGCTAGATTGAATCTAGACACTGAACAAAAGAATAAACATTTTGATGAAATTCATCAGGAAGCTAGATCGCAATGGAACAAAGATTTATCTAGAATTTATGTAGAAGGAGGATCTCAAGATCAAAAAACTATATTTTATACAGCACTTTATCATTTATTGATACATCCAAATATATTACAGGATGTTAATGGAGAATATCCAGCAATGGAAAGTGATCAAATCTTGACTACGAAAGGCAATCGTTATACTGTATTCTCTTTATGGGATACATATAGAAATGTGCACCAATTGCTGACACTGGTGTATCCAGAAAGACAAATGGAGATGATTCAAACTATGCTTGATATGTATAGAGAGCACGGTTGGTTGCCAAAGTGGGAGCTTTATGGAAGAGAAACACTCACAATGGAGGGTGACCCTAGTATCCCTGTTATTGTAGATGCATGGATGAAGGGATTAAGGGATTTTGATGTAGATTTGGCTTACGAAGCAATGTATAAGTCGGCTACTACTGAAGGTAAAAACAACTTAATGAGACCAGACAATGATGACTATATGTCGTTAGGATATGTGCCTATAAGAGAACAATATGATAACTCGGTTTCACATGGTTTAGAGTATTATATTGCAGATTTTGCACTGTCTGAGTTTGCTAAAGCATTAGGAAAGAAAAAAGATGCAAAGTTATTTTATAACAGATCTTTAGGTTATAAACATTACTATAGTAAAGAGTTTGGTACTTTCCGTCCTAAGTTACCAGATGGAACATTCTATTCGCCATTTAATCCTTTGCAAGGAGCAAACTTTGAACCAAATCCAGGTTTTCATGAAGGAAATGCTTGGAATTACACATTCTATGTTCCTCATGATGTTTATGGCCTAGCGAAATTAATGGGCGGGAAAAAGAAATTTATTGATAAATTGCAAATGGTATTCGATAAAGAGTACTATGATCCAGAAAATGAGCCAGATATTGCTTATCCATACTTATTCTCTTACTTTAAAGGAGAGGAGTGGAGAACGCAAGTACAAACAAGAAGATTATTAGATAAGTACTTCTCAACTAAACCTAACGGAATTCCGGGCAATGATGACACAGGTACATTATCAACTTGGGCTATATTTAATATGATTGGTTTTTATCCTGATTGTCCTGGTTTACCAGAATACACACTAACTACCCCTGTGTTTGATAAGGTGGTAATTAAACTAGACCCTAAGTGGTACCAAGATTCAGAACTTATTATAGAAAAAAATAGCCAAAATGAGGAGGATGTAATTATTGATAAAGTATCTTTAGGGGGTAAAACAATTAATAAGTTTAGAATAACTCACGAAGAACTTATACATGGTAAGCGTCTTGTTTTTGATGTAAAACCATCAAAGTAATATTGAAATTAAACTATATTTTTAAATAAAATGGTAAGAAAGTTAATTCTTTTATTTACTCTTACTATTCTAAGTGTAGGGGTTACAGATGCTCAAAAGGTGTCTGTAATCCCTACTCCTTTGTCAATAGAAGAGAGTACAGGAGTATTTAGATTAGAAGCTAAAATGAGCTTTTATTCAAATACAGATACAAAAACTAAGAAAATCCTTAAAGATCTATTAGGAACAAGTTTTGGTGTAGAAAAGTGGAAAAATAGTCACTTTAAAAAGAAAAGTGATATTGTATTTCTTATAGTAAAGGAATTAGAGGCTCCTTTATTTAAACATGAGGCTTATGAATTAGAGGTTTCTGAAAATCAGATGTTAGTGAAGGCTACTACACCAGAAGGTTTGTTCTATGCAGCACAAACATTATCTCAAATAGCATACGAAAGGGCCAATTATTTTTCTAGAACAATACCTACATTTAAGTTGAAAGATGAGCCACGCTTTGAGTATCGTGGTTTAATGCTGGATGTTTCAAGACATTTCTTCTCAAAAGATTTTGTTAAAAAACAGATCGATGCATTGGCTTTTCTAAAACTAAATAGGCTTCACTTACACTTAACAGATGCAGCTGGTTGGAGATTGGAAATAGAAAAATATCCAGAATTAACTAATATAGCAGCGTGGAGAACCGATGCAAATTGGAAAAAATGGTGGAATGGAGATAGAAAATATGCTAAATTCTCGGATTCCGAAGCATATGGAGGTTACTATACAAAAGAAGATATCAAAGAAATTTTAGCTTATGCAGAAAAGAATTTTATAACTATTATTCCGGAGATAGAGATGCCAGGACACTCTGAGGAGGTATTAGCTGCCTACCCAGAATTATCATGCTCTGGATTGCCTTATAAAAATGCTGATTTTTGTGCAGGTAATGAAAAGACGTTTGAGTTCTTAGAAAATGTTTTATCAGAAGTTATAGAGTTATTTCCTTCAGAATATATCCATATCGGTGGTGATGAAGCTGGAAAAGCTGGCTGGAAAACATGTGAAAAATGTCAGGCACGTATGAAAGAGGAGGGCTTATCTAATGTAGATGAGCTTCAGAGCTATTTCATAAAAAGGATTAGTAAGTTTTTACACTCAAAAGGTAGAAAGCTAGTTGGCTGGGATGAAATTCTAGAAGGAGGATTGGCTGACGATGCAACCGTTATGTCATGGAGAGGTGTAGAAGGAGGTTTAAAAGCAGTTAAATCTGGACATCGTGCCATTATGACGCCTGGAGAGTTTTGTTATTTCGATGCATATCAAGATGCTCCATATAGTCAGCCTGAAGCAATAGGAGGGTACCTTCCTTTGCAAAAGGTTTATAACTATAATCCTATACCTGAAGACTTCACTAAAGAAGAAGCTGAGTTAATTAAGGGAGTACAAGCAAACTTATGGACTGAATACATACCAACTGCTGCTCACGCAGAAATGATGATATATCCTCGTCTATTTGCTTTAGCAGAGGTTGCTTGGTCTGAAGTAGAGCGCAAAGAATTTAAACCTTTTCACACAAAGTCATTAAAGCTTGTAGAGCTATTCAAGCAGAAGGGCTATCAGCCATTCGAACTAAGTCAAGAAATAGGTAATAGAAAAGAAGCCGAAACAGTTACTGAGCACTTAGGACGTGGGAAAAAAGTTACTTACAATGCTCCATATAACAAATCTTATGTAGCTGCTGGAGATGCTACTCTGACAGATGGGTTAAGAGGCGGATGGACCTACGGAGATAAGCGTTGGCAAGGGTTTATATCTGCTAATAGACTAGATGTTGTTATTGATTTGGAAAAAGAAGAAGATATACATGAAATTTATGCAGATATAATGCAAAGCCCTGGAGCTGAAGTCTATCTTCCATCTCAAGTAATAGTAGAGGTCTCATTAGATGGTAAAAACTATACAACTCTGCTAGATCAATCGTTTGATGTAGAAAAAGGCTCTTCTATCTTAATTAAAAAGTATGGCTGGGAAGGTCAAGCTAAGGGGAGATATGTTAGGTTCGTTGCTCGCTCTAGCAAAACACTTGGCGGTTGGATTTTTACAGACGAAATAGTTATTAAATAGATTATATATGAAACAAGTCAATTTAACATTATTATTTACTTTATTACTATCGATATGTAGTTGTACTAATAAAGAACACTTTATAAATGACGAAGAGTATAGAAATCAAGTAATCATGGATTATGATGCTAAAGAGCGTTCAATGATTCATGGAGACTTGTTTAGAGATCTTCATGTCTTTGATATGACTACCAAGGAGCAAGAGGCTATGATGTTTTTATATGCCTATATGCCTTCTTCTGATGTTGTAGATAAGTCTGCTTCATATTACTTAGACAATGTTCGCTTAACTTTTGCAGCATTAAAAGAGTTTGAATGGGGAAATGTAATTCCTGAAGATCTTGTACGCCATTTTATTTTACCAATTCGTGTTAATAATGAAAACTTAGACGACTCACGTGGAGTTTTCTTCGATGAACTGAAAGATAGAGTTAAAGGCTTATCAATGAAAGATGCAATTTTAGAGGTAAACCACTGGTGTCATGAAAAGGTTGTATATACACCTAGTGATGCAAGAACAAGCTCTCCGCTAGCATCTGTTAAAACAGCATATGGAAGATGTGGTGAAGAATCTACATTTACAGTTGCTGCATTAAGGTCGGTGGGTATCCCAGCTCGTCAAGTATATACTCCTAGATGGGCACATACAGATGATAATCATGCTTGGGTTGAGGCTTGGGCTGATGGACAATGGTATTTCCTTGGTGCGTGTGAGCCGGAACCTGTGCTAAATTTAGGATGGTTCAACTCACCTGCTAGTCGTGGAATGCTTATGCATACGAAGGTTTTTGGGAAATATTCTGGTAAAGAGGAAATAATGAGCGAAAATAACAACTTTACTGAAATCAATGTTATTGAAAACTATGCTCCTACAGCTAAAATGGATGTGCTTATTGTTGATGAAAAAGGAGATAAAGTGTCGGGGGCTAAGGTTGAATTTAAAATATACAACTATGCAGAGTTTTATACCGTAGCTAAAAAATTTACTAATGGTGAAGGGTTTGCCTCTTTAACAGCAGGTAAAGGAGACATGTTAGTCTGGGCTTCTAAAGCAGGGAGGTTTGGCTTTGCCAAATGTTCTTTTGGCGTGACAGATCAGATAGCTATTACATTAGATCATGTAGAAGGTGATGAGTTTATTGTCGATTTTGATATGATTCCTCCTGTTGAAAATGTAAATCTTCCAGAAGTTACTCAAGAGCAAAGAGCGTTAAACGAGTGTCGTTTAGCACAAGAAGACTCAATACGAAATATGTATGTCTCTACTTTCATAACAGAAGCTAAGGCTACTGAATATGCTAAGAAGTGGGACTTGAATAGTAATAAGGTATCTAAGTTTTTAATAGGTGCTCGTGGTAATTATGATGTAATAATTGCCTTTTTAGAAGATGCAGTTGAAGAGGGTGAGGGAGATTTAGCACTCGAATTACTAACAGTAATTTCTGCAAAAGATTTGAGAGATGTAAGTCTAGATGTATTGCAAGATCATTTATACAACTCTCTTTTACCAGCTAAGATAACTTCTAGTTTTTATAAAGAGGTATTAAACCCGCGTGTAGCAAATGAAATGATTACACCTTATAAAGCCTTTTTTCAACAAAATATTGATGAAAATCTAATTAAAGAGTTTAGGGAGAATCCTTTAGAACTTGTAAACTGGTGTAATAAAGAGATCACTATATTTAATGAGTTAAATGCTCAGAGAATTATAATGTCACCAATAGGAGTTTGGAGAGCTCGTACAACAGATGATGAATCACGAGATATCTTCTTCGTATCTGTTGCTAGAAGTTTAGGAATACCTGCTTGGATTGATGAAGTTACTGGAAAAGTTCAATATCGCAATATTACAACCAATGCTGTTTATGATGTTGACTTTTCTGCCGCTAAAGAAACACAGAGCCCTAAAGGTACTGTAGTTGCTAACTATATACCTATAAAGTCTCTGACAGATCCTAAATATTACTCTCACTTTAGTATATCTAAGTTTTCTGAAGGAACATATAACTTACTAACCTTTGATGAAGGAGATATAGATATGGGTGAAGGCGTTACTTGGTCTAACTTGCTTAAAAAAGGGGTTAAACTAGATACTGGTAGTTATATGCTTGTTACAGGAACACGATTAGCAAGTGGGGCTGTGCTTTCAAAAGTTAACTTCTTTAATGTGAAGAAAGATAAGGTAACTTATATCAAGTTAACAATGAGAGAAAATAAAGATGAGGTGCAGGTTATAGGAAACTTCAATTCAGAATCATTATTTAAAGATCTTTCGGACAATACTGTTAAGAGTGTACTTCAAACTACGGGCCGTGGGTATTATATTGTAGGGATACTAGGTGTTGCACAAGAGCCTACAAACCATGCCTTAAGAGATATATCAGCTGTTAGCAAAGAGTTGGAAAGATGGGGAAGAAAAATGGTTTTACTATTTCCTGATGAGGCAAAAGCTGCAAGGTTTAATAATAAGGAATTTCCAAACCTTCCAAATACCATTACATATGGTATCGATGTTGATAACAAAATCCAAGATAGTATTGTGAAAGCGATGAAGCTGAACAAAACAATTCTGCCAGTATTTATTGTAGCAGATACATTTAATAGAATCGTATTTGTATCGCAAGGTTACACTATTGGCTTAGGAGAACAGCTTGTAAAAACTATTCATGGCTTATAATAAAAGATGACTATATATTAAGAAAGGCACTTAAGAAAACTCTTAAGTGCCTTTTTTGTATTTGAATATGAAACAGCAGGACATAAAAAAAGAGCTTTTGATTATTACTCAAAGCTCCTCTCACATTTTTAATGCTTGATTCATCATCTTTTTAACTCTTTAGAAAGCTACTTGTTTAGCTAGTAACTTTTGTAATTCGTTAGTCAATTTTTGACTCATAATACCGTTACCCATTGCTTGGTATCTTTTAATACGGTATTGTAACATTAAGATTTGGTTTTCATTCTTTTTCATAATTGCGTCTTTTTGTGTTCTTCACCTTTTGAAGAACGAGTTTATATTTAATCCTTTTAATTCATTGCAAATATAATAATAATAATTGGATATGTGTTATAAAACATAAGAAATTATTATTAAATTCTTATTTCTTTTATGTAACAGGATCATTTCAGTGTTATAAGCAGATATTATTATGTAACTTTGTAGTTCTATAAACATAAAATAATGACAAAAAAAATACCACATTCCTATACAATTATAGCTTTTGCCATATTATTATGTGCTTTTTTATCGTGGGTAGTCCCTTCTGGCTCTTACGATAGAGAGCAAATTATTGTAAATGGAGTCGAAAAAACAGTTATTTCAGAGAACTCTTTTCATTTTGTAGATAAAAGTCCACAGTCTTGGCAGGTTTTTAGCTCTTTTTATGAGGGCTTTGTGCGTCAGGCTGGCATTATTGCTTTTTTACTAATAATGGGTGGTGCTTTTCAAGTATTAAATGTTACAAAAGCTATTGATGTAGGAATTTATGCTTTTTTAGATTTTACAAAGCGGTTAGAAAAGTATAAGCTACTACGGTTTATAGGTGTTAATAATATTATTATTATTAGTATAATATTACTTTTTAGCCTTTTTGGTGCTGTATTTGGAATGTCGGAAGAGACAATTGCTTTTACAATATTAGTTATTCCGTTAGCTATCAAAATGGGCTATGACTCCTTAGTTGGAGTCTCTCTTGTATATGTAGCAGCACATATAGGATTCTCGGGCGCTATGTTAAACCCTTTTACAGTAGGTATCGCACAAGGTTTTGCTAATTTACCACTGTTTTCAGGATTTGAATACAGACTGTTTTGTTGGGTTCTACTAACATTGATATTAATTGTCTGTATCTTAATGTATGCACATAAAATCAAGAAGGATCCTACAAAGTCTCCTATGTATAAAATTGACAGTTATTGGAGAAGTAAAATAGATGATCAAGACTACTCGGTTGAATATAACACAACACGTTCAGCATGGATTGTTTATATAATAGTTCTATTAGCTCTGATTGGTTTTTCTGTAGTTTATCCTATAAGTACACTTACGTTTGGAACATTAGAGCTTAAGCTATACATAACTCCTGTTTTAACAGCTCTATATGCTCTAATGGCACTAGGGGCTCTGAAAAAGTCCAATCACTTCTTTGTTCTTATACTACTGGCTTTTACGATTATATTTTTAATTGTGGGAGTAATGGCACACGACTGGTATTTACCAGAAATTTCTGCAGCATTCTTGGCAATGGGGCTTATGGCTGGCTTTGCTTTTGGATTTAATACAGATAGTATAATTAAGTATTTTCAGGAAGGTGCTAAAGACATGTTATCTGTAGCGATAGTTGTAGGTCTTGCAGGCGGAATTATTCAGATCTTAGAAGATGGGCAAATTATAGACTCTATACTGTACGGCTTGGCATCATTAATGGATGGTGCAGGAAAACTGTTCTCTGTCTCTGTTATGTATTTAATACAGACCTTAATAAATTTAATTATTCCATCAGGAACAGCTAAAGCGGCACTAACAATGCCAATAATGGCCCCTTTTTCAGATGTTATAGGAGTATCAAGACAAGCAACTGTTATGGCATTTCAGTTTGGAGATGGTTTTACTAACATGATAACACCAACATCTGCTGTTTTATTAGGTGTTCTTGGTGTGGCTAAAATACCTTATGCTATCTGGTTAAAATGGTTTATGAAGTTCTTGGTATTATTTATGATTTTGGGTTTTCTATTATTGATTCCTACAGTCTATATAAACTTACCAGGGTTTTAAAGTGCTGATATATATATACAAAAAAGCTCACGTTTCGGTGAGCTTTTTTTGTATATAAACCCTAGATTAAAGTGTTTTACATGACAATAAGCAACTGCTTCATTGCCGACACACTTCAAGTATATTGCCGATGTACCTCAAGCATGTCGGTAACATACATGAGTTATGTTGCCGATGAGTAAACAGTAGGACTTACTATTGGTAGTTTAATTACTAGAATTAACTATTAAAGGGTATATTCTTTAAATATCTTATTAATACATAGTATGTTCGTTTTTTTTGATTAAAATCAATTATATTAGTATCAATAAAATGTTAATATGAAAAATATATATTGGTTAACTACTTTAATACTAGTACTCATGACCCTATCTTCTTGCAAAACAACTGGTAAAGAGCATAAATATGATTCTTTTTTGGCTGTTGGGACTTATACTTCCAAAAATAGTGAAGGTATATATATATATAAATTTAATACTGAGTCGGCCGATTTTGAACTGGTCTCTACTTATAAGTTAGATAACCCCTCTTATTTGAGCTTCTCTTCGGATGAAAGAGTTGTATACGCAGTGACAGAAAATAATGATGTTAAATCAGACTGTATTACGGCTTTAAACTTTAACAATAATACAGGAAAACTAACATTCCTAGATCAAAAAAATGTTGGAGGTGCAGCCCCATGTTATATATTGGTTGATAATTTATTAAATAAGGCTATTACAGCAAATTACATGGGAGGTAATATCTCTGTATTTGATATTCTAGAGAGTGGAAAGCTTAGTCCAGAGAGTATAGTTAAAAGCTTTGACTCTTTAGTAGGCCCAAATAAAGATAGGCAAGAACAGTCTCACTTGCACTGTGTTTACTTATCTCCAGATAAAAAGTTTTTATATGCTAATGATTTAGGTGCAGATTGTATTTATAAGTTTGACTTATCAAATGAAGAAAGTCTGTTGTCTGAAGAGACAATTAAGTTAGCTCCAGGATCAGGTCCTAGACACACTGTTTTTCACCCCAATAATAAGTGGGCATATACCATAACAGAGTTGTCTGGAGAGGTAATGGCATTTGAATATAATAATGGAGATTTACAGCTTTTTCAGACAATATTAGCTGATCCACAACAAGCTGCTGGATCGGGAGATATTCAAATTACACCCGATGGGAAATTCCTATTTGCATCTAATAGATTAAAAGAAGATGGTGTAGCGATATTCTCAATTGCAGATAATGGTGAGCTGTCTCATAAAGGCTATCAAAAAACGGGAGTTCACCCAAGAAATATGGTAATAACACCTAATGGGAAACTATTACTAGTAGCATGTAGAGATAGTGATAATATTGAGATATATACAATCGATAGTAACTCGGGTTTATTAACAAATACAGGAAAAATTATAGAGTTAAGTATGCCTGTCTGCTTAAAGTTTGCTAAGCTTAATAACTAGATACAGAAAGCCGTAGAGGTTTTAATATTTAATTAAATATTCAATGGGAAAAAAATATTGTTTGTGGTTTATACTTATGCTGCTAGGAGGAGTACAACTACTGGCTGCCGAAACAAATCGACAGATGTGTAAAGTTTTAATATCGGATAACTGGGAGTTCTCTCAAGGTAATAAAAATGACTGGAAAACTGCTACCGTTCCAGGTACAGTTCATCAAGATTTATTGAATCATAACTTAATTCCAAATCCATTCTGGGGTTTAAATGAAGAGAAAATACAGTGGGTTGAAAACTACGACTGGGAGTATAAAACAAAATTTACTGTTACCAAAGAGCAGTTAACGTATGATGAAGCTGAGATCTTTTTTGAAGGACTAGATACTTATGCTGATGTTTATCTAAATGGAGCTCTTATTTTAAAGTCCGACAATATGTTTGTTGGGTATAAGGAGTTAGTAAAGTCTGTGCTTAGAGAAGGAGATAACTATTTGTCTATTTACTTCCACTCTCCTATAAATTATGTATTGCCTCAATGGGCGTCTAATAACTTTGACTACCCAGCAGATAATGATCATCTTGATAAGAAGCTGAGTATCTTTACCCGTAAAGCACCATATAGTTATGGATGGGATTGGGGAATAAGAATGGTAACTTCTGGCATTTGGAGACCTATAACTTTAACATTCTTTGATCAAGCAATTATTCAAGATGTTTTTGTTAATCAAAAAAGTATTTCAAGCAAAAAAGCACTATTAGATTTAGAAGTTGAGATTGAAGCTTTAGAAGATGATAGCAATGCTCAGCTAGAGGTATTGTTTGGTATAAATAGAGATGTTGAAATTATAATTCAGCAATTTGAAGCTCAAAAAGGTATAAATAAGGTTATAGTACCTATTGAGGTAACAAATCCTAAACTATGGATGCCTAATGGCTGGGGAGAGCCTCACTTGTATGATTTTACTGTACGTGTATCTTCAAAAGAGAAAACAGTCGCAGAGAAGAGTGTTAGAACAGGGTTACGTACTATAAAACTAATACAGGAAAAAGATGCTCCAGACAGTGAAACTTTTTACTTTGAAGTAAATGGAGAGCCCATGTTTGCTAAAGGAGGAAATTATATTCCACACGATGCGATGCTACCAAATGTAACAAAAGAGCGATATGAAACTCTGTTTAGAGATATGAAAGAGGCTAATATGAATATGGTTCGTGTGTGGGGTGGTGGAACATATGAAGATGATAAATTCTATCAATTGGCCGATGAAAATGGAATATTAGTTTGGCAAGACTTTATGTTTGGCTGTACTACATATCCTCATGATCCTGTATTTAAGAAAAGGGTAACCGATGAGGCTATATATAACATCAAGCGACTTCGAAACTATGCGTCATTATCTTTATGGTGTGGTAATAACGAGATAATGGAAGGTATTAAGTACTGGGGATGGGATAAAAGATATACTACATCTGTTTATGATAACATGAAAGAAGGTTACCATGTATTATTTAATGAGTTGTTACCTGCTCTAGTAAAAGAATATGATGCAGATAGGTCTTATGTTCATGGTTCACCATACTCATCAAACTGGGGGAGACCTGAGTCATGGAAAAAAGGAGATAGCCATAACTGGGGAATCTGGTATGGAAGAAAACCTTTTGAAAGTCTAGACACTGAGCTATCTCGCTTTATGAGTGAATTCGGTTTTCAGGCATTCCCAGAAATGAAGACAATATCTACTTTTGCCGAACCTAAAGATTATCAAATAGAATCGGATGTGATGAATGGGCATCAAAAAAGTACTGTGGGTAATGAACTGATTGAAGCTAGTATGAGGTTGTACTATAATGTACCAGAAAAATTTGAAGATTTTGTATACGTAGGCTTAGTGTTACAAGGAAGAGGAATGCGCCATGGCTTCGATGCTCATAGACGAAATAAACCATATTGTATGGGAACTCTTTACTGGCAATTGAATGATAGCTGGCCTGTGGTCTCTTGGTCTAGCTTGGACTATTATGGAAATTGGAAAGCAATGCACTATCATGCACAAAGAGCTTTTGAACCAGTGGCCTTGAACGCAATAATTGAAGATGATAAGTTAAATATATATGGCTTCTCAGATCTATTAACAGACTTAGACAATCTATCCCTAGAGTATCAAGTAAAAGACTTTAATGGAAAAACCCTTGATAAGGGAGTGTACAAAGACATTTTTATAGGAAAAAATAAAACACAACTAATAAGTAGTAGTGACGTTGATAAATACATAGATGCCAGCTTAAAGGATCAGGTATATGTACAGTTAACTTTACTTCAGGGTAAAAAAATGCTCTCTAAAGAGGTATTCTACTTTAAATACCCTAAGGATTTAATCCTACCTAATGTAGATTTAAAAGTAAAAAAGAAAAATATAGAGAATGGGGTTGAATTGGTATTAACTAGTAAAACATTAGTTAAAGATCTATTTATTGAAACACCTGTACAAGGAGCCCGATTTACAGATAACTTTTTTGATCTCTTGCCAGGTGAGAAAAAGATTATTCGAATCACACATGAAACTAGTGGCAAGCAAATTCAAAGTGAAAACATAACATACAATCATATTAGAAACACTTATTAATTATTTAAATCATGAGAAATCTGACTTTGTTAGGAGCGTTAGCTCTTTCTTTAGGTTTTGCTTCATGTTCTGCTCCAAAGACTATGGACGCTAACTATGAGGTTGTTCCTTTGCCTAAGGAGATTACAATTCAAGGGAATGATGCATTTATACTTGATAAAAGCGTGAAAATTGCTTACCCAGAAGGTAATAGTAAAATGCAAAATAATGCTGATTTTTTAGCTAGTTATATTAATGAAATGTTAGGCTTTATGCCAGCATTAACGACCGATGTAAATGCTACAAATGCAATAAAGTTAAACTTAGGTCTTGAGGGAGATGTAGAAGCTTATGAGCTTACTGTTTCAAAAGATGGAGTGAGTATTACTGGTAATACAGAAGCTGGCGTTTTTTATGGTATTCAAACATTAAGAAAATCACTTCCTATAGGTCAAGGTATAAATGCTAAGTTAGCAGCTGTTACTATTAAAGACCAACCTAGATTTGAATATCGTGGAATGATGCTAGATGTGTCAAGACACTATTTCCCATTAGAATTTGTGAAAAAATACATTGATATTTTAGCACTTCACAATATTAATCGCTTTCACTGGCACTTGTCCGAAGATCAAGGCTGGAGAATTGAGATAAAAAAATATCCTAAATTGACAGAGATAGGATCTAAGAGAACAGAAACAGTTATTGGACGCAACTCTGGTAAGTATGATGGAATCCCTTATGGAGGATTTTACACACAAGAGGAAGCAAAAGAGATTGTTGCTTATGCTGCTGAAAGATATATTACTGTTATTCCTGAAATAGATATGCCTGGTCATATGCAAGCTGCTTTAGCTGCTTATCCAGAACTAGGTTGTACTGGTGGTCCTTATGAGGTGTGGAGACAGTGGGGCGTATCTGACGATGTGCTTTGTATTGGTAATGATAAAACATTAGAATTCATTACTGATGTGCTTGCAGAAATTATAGAGATATTCCCATCAGAGTATATTCATGTGGGTGGTGATGAGTGTCCTAAAGTAAGATGGAAAACTTGTCCTAAATGTCAGGCTAAGATTAAAAAAGAAGGTTTAAAAGCTGATAAAGAGCACTCTGCAGAGGATAGACTACAAAGCTTTGCTATTAATCACGCTGAAAAGTTCTTAAATGATCACGGAAGACAAATTATTGGATGGGATGAAATCCTTGAAGGAGGTTTAGCTCCAAATGCAACAGTTATGTCTTGGAGAGGCATGGGTGGTGGTATTCAAGCTGCTAAAATGGGACATAATGTAATTATGACTCCTACTACAAATGTGTATTTTGATTATTATCAAACTAAAGATACAGACAATGAGCCACTAGCTATTGGAGGTTATGTTCCTGTTAAAAATGTATATGACCTAGAACCAGTTCCTTCTTCACTGACAGCAGAAGAGGGCAAATATGTAATTGGTGCACAGGCTAACCTATGGACGGAATATATCCCAACTACAGAGCAAGCAGAATATATGGTATTGCCACGTATGGCAGCACTATCTGAAGTACAGTGGTGTAATCCTGAGCAGAAAAACTATGATGCATTCCTAACTCGCTTACCTAGATTACTGGCTATTTATAACTTGCTAGATTATAATTATGCAAAGCATTTATTGGATGTAGAAGCAAGATTTGTCCCTAATTCGGAAGAGGGTGTTTTAGATGTTATATTGTCAACAATTGATAATGCTCCAATCCATTATACTTTAGATGGAACAGAGCCTACAGCTTCATCTCCATTGTTTAATACAGTATTAAAGATAGGAGAGAATTCAGTACTTAAAGCTGTGGTTGTTAGACCAGAGGGAAATAGTAGAGTGTTTACTGAGAAAATAGAATTCAGTAAATCTAGTATGAAGCCTATAACAATGTTACAACCTATCAATAAACAGTATTACTTTGAAGGAGCTTCTACACTTGTAGATGGGCTTAAAGGAAATGGAAATTATAAAACAGGCAGATGGATTGCATTCTATAAGAATGACCTAGAGGCTGTAATTGATATGAAAGAGCCTACTGAAATTAGTACCGTTGATATCTCTACATGTGTAGAAAAAGGAGACTGGGTATTTGATGCTAGAAGTTTTACTATCTTAATATCTGAAGATGGGGAAAACTTCAAACAAATAGCTAAAGAAGAGTATCCTGTTCTAAAAGAATCTGATAAAAATGGTATTTACGAGCATAATATAACTTTTGATCCTGTGAAAACTAGATTTGTAAAAGTTATTGGTGTACCTGAAAAGAAAATGCCAAGTTGGCATAATGGAAAAGGTTTAGATGCATTTATGTTTATTGATGAAATAACAATAAATTAATAAATATATACCTAAGAAAAATTTAAGGAAGTATCTACTTGAAATAAAAGCATTTTGAGTAGATACTTTTTTATATTTATATTTTGTAAAGGAATAGATTATTTGTATCTTTGCGACGATATGGATGATTGAGGAGGGGCGGTTTAAAGCTCCTTTTTTTGTTCTTAATAATTAATTGATGATAGAAAAAAGAACTGTTATTCAGATAGTTGAAGAATGGCTTGAAGGCAAAGACTATTTCTTGGTAGAAGTAGCAGTAAAGCCTAATGATAAAATTGTGGTTGAAATAGATCATGCAGAAGGAGTGTGGATTGAAGACTGTGTTGCTTTAAGCAAGTATATAGAGTCTAAACTAGATCGAGAGGAAGAAGACTACGAGTTAGAAGTAGGCTCTGCTGGTGTAGGTCAGCCCTTTAAAGTACTAAAGCAGTACTATAATCATATCGGTCGTGAGGTTGAAGTGCGCACTACTGATGGTAACACTTTGGTAGGAGAGCTATTAGATGTGTCTGAAGAAGAAATTAAAGTTGCTGTTCAAAAGAAGGTTAAACTAGAAGGTGCTAAACGCCCTAAGTTGACTACTATTGAAGAAGTAATTCCTTTTGAGAGAATAAAATACACTAAATACTTAATTAGTTTTAAATAATTATGGCCAAAAAAGAAGAAACTATCAGTTTGATAGATACTTTCGCTGAATTTAAAGAGCTTAAGAATATTGATAAAACAACAATGATCAGTGTTCTTGAAGAGTCTTTTCGTAGTGTAATAGCGAAAATGTTCGGAACTGATGAAAATTACGATGTAATTGTAAATCCTAATCAAGGAGACTTTGAAATATGGCGAAATCGTGAAGTTGTAGCTGATGAAGATGTTACCAATGATAATATGCAAATATCATTATCTGATGCTCGTAGGATTGATGAATCTTATGAAATTGGAGAAGAGGTAACTGATGAGGTCTTCTTTGCTGATTTTGGTCGCCGTGCGATATTGAATCTTCGTCAAACATTGGCTTCAAAGATTTTAGAGCTAGAAAAAGATAGCTTATACAATAAGTATATTGACCGTGTAGGTACTATAGTTACTGCAGAAGTATATCAAATCTGGAAAAAAGAGATGTTGCTGCTAGATGATGAAGGAAATGAATTAATACTTCCAAAGTCAGAGCAAATACCAAGAGACTTTTACAGAAAAGGAGAAATGGTTCGTGCTGTAGTTGCTCGTGTCGATAACAAAAATAATAATCCGAAGATTATTCTTTCTAGAACATCACCAGTGTTTTTGGAAAGGTTATTTGAACTAGAAGTTCCTGAAATCTTAGATGGTTTGATAACCATAAAGAAAGTAGCTCGTATACCTGGAGAACGTGCTAAAATAGCTGTTGAATCATACGATGACCGTATCGATCCAGTAGGAGCATGTGTGGGTATTAAAGGTAGCCGTATTCATGGTATCGTAAGAGAACTACGCAACGAGAATATTGATGTAATAAATTATACTTCAAATATTCAACTGTTTATACAAAGAGCTTTAAGCCCAGCTAGAATATCTTCTATTCGTATGAATGAAGAGGATAGAAAAGCTGAAATATTCTTACAACCTGAGGAAGTATCTTTAGCAATTGGTAAAGGAGGCTTAAATATTAAGCTTGCAAGCATGTTGACAGAGTACACTATAGATGTATTCCGTGAGCTTGAAGAAGGTGTTGAAGATGAAGATATCTATCTAGATGAATTTAGAGACGAAATTGATGGCTGGGTAATCGATGCATTTAAAGCTATTGGTCTTGATACTGCTAAATCTGTATTGAACATACCTCGTAATACATTGATAGAGAGAGCGGATTTGGAAGAGGAAACTGTAGACGAGGTATTGAATATTTTGAAATCGGAGTTTGAAGATGAAAACTAAGAGACTTATGGGTAGACGATAGGGAGGAAAATTAGTTTCAATCTTTAAATCGTCTATAACGAAAAGTTTATAGAGATTCATTTTACATCTCCATTATTCAATTAAATTATTAATATGACGACGATAAGATTAAACAAAGTTACAAGAGACTTAAATGTCGGAATATCAACAGTGGTGGAGTTCTTGAATAAAAAAGGTTTTGAGGTTAAAGAAAACCCTAATACCAAAATTTCAAGAGACCAATACAACCTACTAGTTGATGAATTTAGCAAAGATAAAAGCCTTAGAATTGAATCGGATCGCTTTATAAAAGAGCGTCAGGAAGATAAAAAGAAAAATAAGGCATCTGTTGCTATAGATGGCTACAAAGAAGATAAGAAAAAAGCACAACAGAGTGAAGTTATCGAAACTGTAGTTCCAGAAGAAGTTAAGCCAAAGGTGAAAACTGTTGGTAAAATAGATTTAGAGGCTAATAAGAAAGCCAAAGAAGTATCCAAACCAGCAGCCAAAGTAGAGGCGAAAAAAGTGACTCCTAAATCGACAAAAGAAGAAAACCCAGTAAAGTCGACATCTGAAAAAACAGATACTAAAAATAATCAAGAGACAGAAAAGCAAGTTGATACTGTGAAGTTGACAAAAGATATTCAAAATAAAACTGCTAAGGAGAGTAACAGCAAGGTGAAAGAAGGAAAAAAACAGGAGCCTAAAGAAAAGCAGTCTATTGTTAAGAATGACAAAGAGAAAAGCACTAAAAAAGTAGTGGTAAAGAAAGCTCCAGAGTCTGCTGAGACAAAGGAGACTACCAAAACTACTAATGAGGTGTTTACACTAAGTTCTTCGAAATTAAAGACTGAAATCAATGTTGTAGGCCATATAGACTTGGACGCTATAAATCAATCTACACGTCCAAAGAAAAAATCGAAGGAAGAACGTCGTAAAGAACGTGACGAGAAAGATAAAAATCGTCCTTCAAACAATAATAAAAACAGAAAGCGTAAAAGAATAACTAAGGAGAGGGTAGATATTGATAAAGCTGCTTCTAATAATAGTGAGCATAGAAATCAACCAGCTTCTAGAAATGAGCGTAAAAAGTTTACTAAAAACAATAAACGCAATAACAAGAAAGCTCCTGTTAAACAAGAAGTAACAGAGGAAGATGTTGCTAAGCAAATTAAAGAAACTCTTGCTAGATTAACTTCTAAGGGTAAGAATAAAGCTTCTCGTTACAGAAAAGAAAAGAGAGACCAAGCATCTGCTCGTAGTGTAGAGAAAGAAAATCAAGAACTAGCTGCTGAAAAAGTAATTCAATTAACAGAGTTTGTTACTGTTAGTGAATTAGCTAGTATGATGGATGTTCAAGTAACTCAAGTAATCGCTACTTGTATGAGTATCGGTCTTATGGTATCTATAAATCAAAGACTAGATGCTGAGACAATTAATATGGTAGCCGAAGAATTTGGTTTTAAAACTGATTATGTAAGTGCCGAAGTTGCTCAAGCAATTGAAGAAGTAGAAGATGCTGTTGAGGATCTTAAACCTCGTGCTCCAATTATTACTGTAATGGGACACGTTGACCACGGTAAAACATCATTACTAGACTTTGTTCGTAAGGCAAATGTTATTGCTGGTGAGGCAGGTGGTATTACTCAGCACATTGGTGCGTATCATGTTACTATGCCAAGTGGTAAAGATATTACATTCTTAGATACTCCAGGTCACGAGGCATTTACTGCGATGCGTGCTCGTGGAGCAAAGGTTACGGACGTTGCTATTATTATTGTTGCTGCTGATGATAGTGTCATGCCACAAACTAAGGAGGCTATAAACCATGCTATGGCGGCAGGCGTTCCTATAGTTTTTGCAATAAATAAGGTGGACAAGCCAACAGCTAATCCTGATAAAATTAAGACAGAACTAGCTGAAATGAATTACTTAGTAGAGGAGTGGGGTGGTAAATACCAATCACAAGATATTTCTGCTAAGCAAGGTTTAGGTGTTTCAGAACTGTTAGAAAAAGTATTATTAGAGGCTGAAGTATTAGACTTAAAAGCTAATCCAGACAGACCAGGTACAGGTTCAATTATTGAATCAACTCTAGATAAAGGTAGAGGTTATGTTGCTACAATGTTAGTTTCGAATGGTACACTTCGCATGGGTGATGTTGTACTTGCTGGTACTAGCTTTGGTAAGATTAAGGCTATGTTCAATGAGCGTAACCAAAGAATAGATGAAGCTGGTCCATCAGAACCAGTTCAAATATTAGGTCTAAATGGAGCTCCTGCAGCAGGTGATACGTTCCATGTTATTGAAACAGAGCAAGAAGCTCGTGAAATAGCAAACAAGCGTGAACAGCTTCAGAGAGAGCAAGGCTTACGTACTCAAAAACTTCTTACTCTTGATGAGGTTGGTAGACGTATTGCTTTAGGTAACTTCCAGGAACTGAATATTATTGTTAAAGGTGACGTTGATGGTTCTGTAGAGGCTCTAAGCGACTCTTTAATAAAACTTTCAACAGAGCAAATCCAAGTGAATGTAATTCACCAAGGTGTAGGTCAAATTTCAGAATCTGACGTATCTCTTGCAGCTGCTTCAGATGCAATTATTATCGGTTTCCAAGTTCGTCCTTCTGCTACAGCAGAGAGAATGGCCGATAATGAGGGTGTAGATATTCGTAAGTATTCTATTATTTATGACGCTATTGAAGAGGTTCAAGCTGCTATGGAAGGTATGCTTGCTCCTGTAATGAAAGAACAAGTTACTGCTAATATTGAGATTAAAGAGGTTTACAATATTAGTAAGGTAGGTTTAGTTGCTGGTGCTTTAGTGAAGTCTGGTAAGGCGAAACGTTCAGATCAAGCTCGTTTAATTCGTGATGGTATCGTTATTTACACAGGTAAGATTAATGCTCTTAAACGTTTCAAAGATGACGTGAAAGAAGTAGGTGTTAACTTTGAGTGTGGTATTAGCTTAACGGGCTGTAATGATATGAAACCAGGTGATATCATTGAAACATTTGAAGAGATTGAAGTAAAGCAAACATTATAAAGTAGAATCTTTTAAAGATCCTAAATAAAGAACTTTAATGCCAATGAATCATTTGTAAATTATAATTTTTACAGAAGTGATTCATTGGCTTTTTTTATTATATAAAGTATGCAATTCATTGATATTGTTATAGTACTTTGTCTTAGCTTAGGATTGTACTCAGGTTATAGGCAAGGTTTTGTGTCACAAATAATTTCAGTTGCTGGATTAGTGATTGGATTTATTCTTGCTAGGTGTTATTATATAGAAGTATCAGACTTGTATGTTACCCCTATTTTAGAAAATAGAAGTATTTCAGAATTACTCTCTTTTTTCTCAATATGGCTGTCGGTAATCTTAGTAGTAGGTTTAATAGGTAATTTTTGTTCAGGAATATTAGACAAGATAAGTTTAGGTTGGTTAAATAGATTTATTGGTTCTATTATTGGATGTGTAAAATACTTATTTTTACTAAGTTTGATTATTGGTATATATGATGCTATAGATAAGAATGGGCAAGTTATATCCGAAACAAATAAAGAGCAATCGTTGTTATATAATCCAACTAAGAGAGTTGTTGAAAATCTTTATAGTCTTATTAAAGATAATACAGACACTATTAAGAAAAAGATTAGTAACATCGATTTTAATATATAAATAAAAGTGTTATAAAATGGAAGAAGCTAACAAGTATGTTAAGGAGCTTACCAAAGAAAAATATAAATATGGTTTTTCAACCGATGTTCATACTGAAGTAATTGAAACAGGATTGAATGAAGATGTTGTTCGATTAATCTCAGAGAAAAAAGGTGAGCCCGACTGGTTATTAGAATTTAGACTGGAAGCATATAGACACTGGTTAACGTTAAAAATGCCTACTTGGCCACACTTACGCATACCAGAAATTGATTATCAAGGGATATCATATTATGCAGATCCAACCAAGAAGAAAGATGGTCCAAAGAGTTTAGATGAAGTAGATCCTGAAATATTAAATACCTTCAACAAGCTAGGTATTCCATTGGAAGAGCAGATGGCTTTGAGTGGTATAGCTGTTGATGCAGTTATGGACTCTGTATCTGTAAAAACTACATTTAAAGAGACATTACTAGAAAAAGGAATTATATTTTGTTCTTTTAGCGAAGCTGTTCGTGAGCATCCTGATTTAGTAAAAGAGTATATGGGGTCTGTTGTAGGTTATAAAGATAATTTCTTTGCAGCCTTAAACTCTGCTGTATTCTCAGATGGTTCATTTGTATATATTCCTAAGGGAGTAAGATGTCCTATGGAGCTATCTACATACTTTAGAATAAATGCTATTAATACAGGTCAGTTTGAGAGAACTTTGATTGTTGCCGAAGATGATTCTTATGTATCGTATCTAGAGGGCTGTACAGCGCCTATGAGAGATGAAAATCAATTACATGCTGCTATTGTAGAGATTATTGTGAAAGATAGAGCAGAGGTTAAATATAGTACTGTCCAAAACTGGTATCCTGGAGACCATGAAGGTAGAGGAGGGGTATATAACTTTGTTACTAAACGTGGTATTTGTAAAGGTGATAATAGTAAATTATCTTGGACTCAAGTTGAAACAGGATCGGCAATTACTTGGAAATATCCATCATGTATTTTGAAAGGAGACAACTCTGTAGCAGAATTCTATAGTGTAGCTGTTACAAATAATTATCAGCAAGCAGATACAGGTACGAAGATGATTCATTTAGGAAAGAATACAAGTAGTACAATTATTAGTAAGGGAATTTCTGCTGGTCATAGCGAGAACTCTTATAGAGGTTTAGTACGTGTTGCAGAGAAGGCCGAAAATGCTAGAAATTACAGTGAGTGTGATTCTCTTCTATTAGGTGATAAATGTGGAGCACATACATTCCCATATATGGATATTCGTAATAATACAGCAGTAATAGAGCACGAAGCTACTACAAGCAAAATTAATGAAGACCAGATTTTTTACTGTAATCAGAGAGGTATTTCAACAGAAGACGCTATTGGGCTAATTGTTAATGGTTATGCTAAAGAAGTAATTAATAAATTACCGATGGAATTTGCTGTTGAGGCTCAAAAGTTACTATCTATCTCACTAGAAGGTAGTGTCGGTTAATTGATAAACATTTTACGATAAATTTTAATAATTAGATATATCATTCAGAGAAATCTGAATCCCAATATAATAGATTTATATTATGTTAAAGATAAAAGATTTACATGCCAATATAAATGGTAAAGAGATATTAAAGGGTATTAACCTAGAGGTGAAACCTGGTGAGATTCATGCAATCATGGGACCAAATGGTTCTGGTAAGAGTACTTTGAGTAGTGTTCTTGTTGGTAATCCTAACTTTGAGGTAACAAAAGGTTCTGTAGAATTTACTGGTAAAGACTTGTTAGAACTAAGTCCAGAAGACCGCAGTCATGAAGGAATTTTTCTAAGCTTTCAATACCCAGTTGAAATTCCAGGTGTTAGTATGGTTAATTTTATGAGATCTGCTGTTAATGAACAGCGTAAATATAGAAACCTTGAGCCACTAACAGCGAGTGAATTCTTGAAGTTAATGAGAGAGAAAAGAGCTTTAGTTGAGTTAGATAATAAATTAGCGAATAGAGCTGTAAATGAGGGGTTCTCTGGCGGTGAAAAAAAGAAAAATGAAATATTTCAAATGGCAATGCTTGAGCCTAAATTAAGTATTCTTGATGAAACGGATTCAGGACTTGATATTGATGCTCTTCGAGTAGTAGCAGAAGGTGTTAATAAGCTAAAATCTCCAGAAAAGAGTACTATAGTTATTACTCACTACCAGCGCTTGCTAGATTATATAAAACCTGATATTGTACATGTTTTATATAATGGAAAAATAGTAAAAACAGGTGGTCCAGAACTGGCTTTAGAACTTGAAGAAAAAGGCTACGATTGGATTAAGAAAGATTTAGGAGAGTAATTATGAGTAAAGTTGCTAAACAATATATAGATCTTTACTCTCAAGCAAAAGTATTATTAAACAAGAATAGCTCGTCACTTTTTAATGATTTAAGAGAACAAGCTATCTCAGACTTTGAGGGTTTAGGTTTACCTACTAAAAAGCTTGAAAGCTTTAAGTATACAAATGTAGAGAAGTATTTTGAACCAGATTTTGGTGTAAACTTAAAAAGGTTAGATATTCCTGCGAATCCTGAAGAGGTGTTTAAATGCGATGTCCCTAACTTAGACACAGTACAATCATTTATGATTAATGATGCATTTTACCCTAACATTAAAAAGGAGAATTTATTACCTAAAGGGGTCTTGTACGGAAGTCTAAAAAAACTTTCTGAAGAACATCCAGATTTACTTAAAAACTACTATGGTAAATTAGCAAAAACATCTAAAGATGCATTAGTCGCGATAAATACTGCTTTAGCTCAAGATGGTGTTTTATTATATGTACCTAAAAACGTGATAGTAGATACACCTATTCAGCTTATAGATATCTTAAGAGCTGACGTAGATTTAATGTATAATAGACGTATTTTAGTTATTGTTGAAGCTAATGCACAAGCTAAACTTCTAGTTTGTAATCATGCAGTAGATGATGTAAACTTTTTAGGAACTCACGTAACAGAGATATTTGTAGGAGAAAATGCTCATGTGGATTTTTATGAGTTGGAAGAAACACATACTAAAACAGCTAGATTTAATAATATTTATGTGCACCAAGAAGCCAATAGTAATGTTCTTGTTAATAACATGACTTTACACAATGGTGTGACAAGAAATACTACAGAAGTGGTATTAGCTGGTCAAGGTGCTCATGTTGACTGTCACGGTATGTCTATTGCAGATAAAAATCAACATGTTGATAATACAACACTAATTGATCATGCTGTACCAAACTGTACTAGTAGTGAGTTGTTTAAGAATGTACTAGATGACCATGCTACTGGTGCATTTACGGGAATGATTTTGGTAAGACCTGATGCTCAAAAAACTAACTCAGAGCAGATTAATAGAAATATTTGTTTAACTAAAGATGCACGTATGTATGCACGTCCACAATTAGAAATTTATGCAGATGATGTGAGATGTGGGCATGGTGCAACTGTGGGACAGTTAGATGAGTCTGCTCTATTTTATATGCGTGCACGAGGTATTGCAGAACACGAAGGTAAACTATTATTAATGTTTGCTTTTGTTAATGAAGTGATTGATACAATCTCTATAGAGCCTCTAAAAGAGAGACTACATATTTTAGTAGAAAAAAGATTTAGAGGAGAATTAGGAGCTTGTGCAGGTTGTGCACATTGCCAAAAATAACTCGAATAATGAACTTAAATGAAATAAGAAAAGAGTTTCCCATATTAGCTCGTGAGGTGTATGGGAAACCTCTTGTTTACTTAGATAATGGTGCGACAACTCAGAAACCAAAGGTTGTTGTAGAGGCTTTAGTAGATGAGTATTATACTGTCAATGCTAATGTGCATAGGGGAGTGCATTATCTGTCTCAAAAGGCTACTGACTTACATGAACAAGCTCGTGAAATTGTAAGACAGCATATTAATGCGAACTCCATAGGTGAAGTTATATTTACTCGTGGTACTACTGAGTCTATAAATTTAGTAGCATCTTGTTTCGGAGAGGCTTTTTTAAAGGCAGGTGATGAAATTATAGTTTCAGAGATGGAACATCATAGTAATATCGTCCCTTGGCAACTATTAGAAATGCGTAAGGGTATAAAATTACGAGTAATTCCTATAACTGATAGTGGAGAGCTAATTTTAGACTCGTTTAAAGAGTTAATTAACGAACGTACTAAGTTGGTTAGTATAACACACGTTTCAAATGTGTTAGGAACTGTAAACCCTGTTGAAGAGATTATTCAAATAGCACATGCGCAAGATATTCCAGTTTTAATTGATGGAGCCCAAGCAGTGCCACATACTCAGGTAGATGTCCAAGAACTAGATGCTGACTTTTATGTTTTTTCTGCACATAAGGTTTATGGACCGACTGGGATTGGTGTACTTTATGGTAAAGAAAAGTATTTGGAAAAACTTCCTCCATATCAAGGAGGTGGAGAGATGATTTCTACTGTAAGTTTTGAGAAGACAACTTTCAACGAATTACCATATAAGTTTGAAGCAGGGACTCCTGATTTTGTGGGTAGCCATAGTTTTGCAAAAGCATTGGACTATGTAAATGCTATTGGTCTTGATAAAATTGAAGAGCATGAACGTATGTTAACTACGTATGCGATGCAAGAATTATCAAAGATTGATGGAATGCGTTTGATAGGAACAGCTAAAGATAAGACTAGTGTTGTTTCTTTTTTAGTTAAGAATATTCATCACTTTGATATGGGAACTTTACTTGATAGGCTCGGTATAGCTGTAAGAACTGGTCACCATTGTGCCCAACCTTTAATGGCTAGGCTAGGAATAGAAGGTACTGTAAGAGCTTCTTTTGGTTTATACAATACAAAAGAAGAGGTAGATATCTTAGTAAGAGGTGTTGAAAGAGTCTCTAAAATGTTCTGATTACAATAAATACATATATTCAAACGCTGTTATTAGCCAAATTGGGCTGATATACAGCGTTTATTTTTACAGATAAAAATGCTAAAATTATTTCTTGAAGAGAATCGTATTGAAGCTGGCTGTGATGAGGCAGGTAGGGGATGTCTTGCAGGACCAGTATTTGCAGCTGCAGTAATTTTACCTAAAAACTTCACCAATGAGTTACTAAATGATTCGAAGCAACTGACTGAAAAGAACAGGTATAAGCTCCGTTCAATAATAGAGAAAGAGGCTTTATCATATGCAGTGGCTATGGTTACAGTTAAAGAAATTGATAAAATAAACATTCTAAATGCCTCCTTTCTAGCGATGCATAGAGCTGTAGATATGCTGAAAATTGTGCCAGATCATTTGCTTATTGATGGAAATCGTTTTAATAAACATGCAAAAATTCCACATACAACTGTTGTCAAGGGTGATGCTAAATTTATGTCTATTGCAGCAGCATCTATTTTAGCAAAGACCTATAGAGATGATTATATGCTTAAAGCCGCTGAAAAATACCCTATGTATGATTGGGAACATAATAAAGGGTATCCTACTAAGAAGCATAGAGAGGGGATTGTAAATTATGGAGCAACAGAAATGCATAGACAAACATTTAACTTATTAGGAGATACACAACTTAAACTTTTTTAATAGATAAGCTTAAGATATAGTGTAATACGAACTTGATATGTATCGTTATAATCGCTGTTTTTTGTACCTTTGCAGTTGTAAATTTTGCAATATCAATAAATAAAGAATAGAATATGAAAAAGAAAGCACTATTAGTTATCCTTGATGGCTGGGGCATCGGAGACAAAGGTAAAGAAGATGTTATTTTTAATACACCTACTCCTTACTGGGACTATTTAGTTGAGAACTATCCAAACTCTCAATTAGAAGCTAGTGGAGAGAATGTAGGGCTTCCTGATGGCCAAATGGGGAATTCCGAAGTTGGTCACTTAAATATTGGTGCAGGAAGAGTAGTTTACCAAGACCTAGTAAAGATTAACCGTGCATGTGCTGATGGTTCTATATTGAAAAATCCAGGGATTGTTTCAGCATTTACTTATGCAAAAGAGAACAATAAGAGTGTACATTTTATGGGGTTAACTTCTGATGGAGGTGTACATAGTTCTTTAGATCACTTGTTTAAACTGTGTGATATTGCAAAAGAGTATGAAATTGATAATACATTTATTCACTGCTTTATGGATGGTCGTGATACTGACCCTAAAAGTGGTAAAGGTTTTATTGAAAAGTTAGAAGAACATTGCAGTAACTCAGCAGGTAAGATTGCTACTGTTATAGGACGTTATTATGCAATGGATAGAGATAAACGTTGGGAAAGAGTAAAAGAATCTTATGATTTATTGGTTAACGGAACAGGTGTTAAAGCTAAATCTATAGTAGAAGCAATTGAAAGTTCATATGCAGAAGGCGTTACTGATGAGTTTATCAAACCTATTGTGAATGCAAATGTAGATGGTAAAATTAAAGAAGGTGATGTTGTTATTTTCTTTAACTATAGAAATGACCGTGCCAAAGAATTGACTTTTGTCTTGACACAAAAAGATATGCCAGAGTTTGGAATGAAAACTATTCCAGCACTTCAATTCTACTGTATGACTCCATACGACTCTTCATTTGAAGGAGTACATGTATTATTTGATAAAGAAAATGTACAAAACACGCTTGGAGAATACATTTCTGCTAAAGGTCTTAATCAATTGCATATTGCTGAAACAGAAAAATATGCTCACGTAACATTCTTCTTCAATGGTGGACGTGAATTACCTTACGACAAAGAAGATCGTATCTTAGTTCCTTCTCCAAAGGTTGCTACATATGACCTACAACCAGAAATGAGTGCTTTTGAAGTGAAAGATAAATTGGTAGAAGCTATTAAGTCAGATAAATATGATTTTATAGTTGTTAATTATGCTAATGGTGATATGGTAGGTCATACAGGTGTGTATGAGGCTATTGAAAAAGCAGTAGTTGCAGTAGATGCATGTCTTAAAGAGACTATTGAGGCTGCAAAAGCCACTGGTTATGAAGCTATAATTATTGCTGATCATGGTAATGCTGATAATGCTGTTAATAATGATGGATCTCCTAACACTGCACATTCATTAAATCCAGTTCCATTTGTATATGTTACTGACAAGAAAAATGTTGATATTAAGAATGGTAGATTAGCTGATGTAGCTCCTTCTATCTTAAAGATAATGGACATTAATGCTCCAGAAGAGATGACAGGTAATGCTCTTATTTAAAATAGGGCAATTAATATAACTGTTAAGCCCTTGCAAGTAATTGCAGGGGCTTAATTATATAATTGAGGTTATGATACAAATAGATGATATAGTCGTTAGTTTAGACGTACTTAAAGAGAGGTTTATTTGCGATTTAGGCGCATGTAAAGGTGCTTGTTGCATTGAAGGAGATGCTGGGGCTCCAGTAGAAGATGAAGAAGTTAAAAAGTTAGAGGATGTGTTGCCTTTAGTTTGGGATGACTTAGCTGATAATGCTAAAGAAGTTATTAATAAGCAGGGTGTTGTTTATAAAGATGAAGATGGCGATACTGTTACTTCGATAGTTAATGGCAAAGACTGTGTCTTTACCTGTTATGATGATAAGGGAATGTGTTATTGTGCTATCGAAAAAGCTTATAGAGCAGGTAAAACTGATTTTTATAAACCAATTTCATGTCATTTATATCCTATTCGTATAGCAGATTATGGAGCTTTTAAAGCTGTGAACTATCATCGTTGGCAAGTTTGTAAAGCAGCTGTTGTTTTAGGTAATAAAGAGGGTGTTCCTGTGTATAAGTTTCTAAAAGAACCACTAGTTAGGAAATTTGGTGAAGCTTGGTATAAAGAGCTAGAAATAGCTGTAGAAGAGTTAAAAGAACAAGGGTACTTACCTAAAGATAAATAACAGAAAGGGCGATATATAATATTATATATCGCCCTTTCTATTTATAAATTGTAAAATTGTGTCTGTAGATTATGCGTCAATATTAGCATAAGTTGCATTCTCCTCAATAAATTCCCTACGAGGTTCAACATCTTCACCCATTAGCATCGAGAATATTCTGTCAGCGTCAGAGGCATTATCTATTGTTACTTGTTTTAGAATTCTATGTTCTGGATCCATAGTAGTATCCCATAATTGCTGTGCATTCATCTCTCCAAGACCTTTATATCTTTGAATATGAATACCACTTTCAGAACCTCCACCATATTGATTGATGAAGTTTAAGCGTTGATCTTCAGTCCAACAATACTCTTCATGTTTTCCTTTTCTACATAAGTAAAGTGGTGGTGTAGCAATATATAGATAGCCATTTTGAATAATTTGTGGCATATATCTAAAGAAGAATGTCATAATTAGTGTGTCAATGTGAGAACCATCGACATCAGCATCGGTCATGATAATAATCTTGTGGTAACGTAGTTTTTCTAAGTTCGCAGCTTTACTATCATCTTCTGTACCTATAGTAACTCCTAGAGCTGTGTATATATTACGTATTTCCTCACTTTCAAGAGCCTTATGGTACATCGCTTTTTCTACATTAAGAATTTTTCCTCTTAAAGGAAGAATTGCTTGAAAAGAACGGTCTCTTCCTTGTTTTGCAGTACCACCAGCAGAATCTCCCTCGACAAGGAAGAGTTCGCATCTTTCAGGATCCTTGTCAGAACAGTCTGCTAATTTACCAGGTAATCCTCCACCAGACATAGGTGATTTGCGTTGTACTAGCTCTCTTGCTTTTCTGGCAGCATGTCTTGCAGTAGCAGCTAGAATAACTTTATCAACAATAACTTTAGCTTCTTTAGGATGCTCTTCTAGGTAGTTATTAAGAGCTTCGCCAACAGCTTGGTCTACTGCTCCCATTACTTCATTATTACCTAATTTAGTTTTGGTTTGTCCTTCAAATTGAGGTTCAGCTACTTTTATTGATATTACAGCAGTAAGTCCTTCTCTAAAGTCGTCTCCTGCAATATCAACCTTCACTTTATCTAAAAGTTTATTGTCTTCTGCATATTTTTTAAGAGTTCTTGTAAGAGCTCTTCTAAATCCAGCTAAGTGGGTACCCCCTTCAATAGTATTGATGTTATTAACATACGAGTGAATGTTTTCAGCAAACGAAGTATTGTACATAATAGCTACTTCAATTGGTGTCCCTTGCTTCTCAGTATTTAGGTATATAACATCATTGATTAGGTGTTCTCTCGAAGAGTCTATATAGCGAACAAATTCTTTTAACCCATCTTTGGATTCAAATACTTCACTTTTGTATTCACCATTTTCTTGTCTATCTCTTTCGTCTGTTAGAGTGATTCTAATACCTGCGTTCAAGAATGCTAATTCGCGCATTCTAGCTGCAAGAATTTCATACTTATATTCTAGAACAGTAAAGATATTAGGATCAGGCCAAAAAGTTTGTTTAGTACCTGTTATTTCAGTTTTGCCAACTTCTCTTACATCGTATTGCGGCTTACCACAAGCATATTCTTGTTCATATACAATACCATTGCGGCTTACTTCTGTAACCATTTTAGAAGATAATGCATTAACACAAGAAACACCAACACCGTGTAGTCCACCAGAAACCTTATATGAACCTTTGTCAAACTTACCACCAGCGTGTAAAACAGTCATAACAACTTCAAGAGCAGATCTTTGTTCTTTCTCATGATAGTCTGTAGGTATACCACGTCCGTTATCTTGGACAGTGATAGAATTATCTTTGTTGATTGTAACCTCTATGTGATCGCAATATCCAGCTAAAGCTTCGTCGATAGAGTTATCTACTACTTCATATACGAGGTGATGCAGGCCTTTAAGACTGATATCTCCAATATACATGGCTGGACGTTTTCTAACAGCTTCCAATCCTTCTAATACTTGGATACTATCCGCTTTGTACGAATTAGAATTTGCTTGAATTTGTTCTTCGGTCATTGCTTGATTTTTACATTTGTTATTATAACAAAGATAATAAAAAAGTCTCAATTTCGGGCTTTATTTGACCTATTAAAATGTAGTATAACTCTATCTTTCTTAGAGTATTTGGAGGCTTGTAACGCTTGCTCTTATTTGTGGATTATTGGGGTTGGATGTGTCTATATTAAGAGTGAATTTTCGGCTCACCAGCAAAAGTATGGGGAGTCATGTTTATGCATATATCTTAGCCAGTCTAAAAAGGAAGA
>JASLCG010000098.1 GCA_030151885.1 Bacteroides sp. | reverse complement strand
TGAAGCGATTGTAGCCAGGTGTGGCTAAACGCAGCATTATCTCACCAAATGTGATGACTTTTTTCATTTCTTACTATTTTATATTCTTTGATATAGAAATACCTAGTCACATAACTAGGCATTTCTAATATTTCCATTAATTAATATCCATTATTTTGCTTCCAAAGAGAACCTGTTTCACGAATTTCTCTACCAGGAATCGGATAAAGCTCATGTTTACCACTCTCAAACTTTTCTCCTGCTAAGTAGTTGAATTTATTCATGATGTTTTCGTCCATCAATTTTTGCACTTGATTTTTAGTTGTCTCTATTCTTTCTCCCAGTCTGTTCCAGCGAATTAAATCCATTCTACGACCACCTTCAAAACAAAGTTCTCTGGCACGCTCTGCGATTATAAACTCTAAAAAAGAACCATAGTCAAAATCAGCTTTTTTTACCGCCCCTTTATCATTAGTATATGCACGATAAAGCACTTTATTAATTGCATCAATAGCCTCATCAGTAGGGCCATTATTTATCTCATTTAGAGCCTCGGCCTTCATTAATAAAACATCTGAATATCGCATTAAAACAACATTTACATCTGTATTATTCATATCTTTAATCTCTGCTTTTTGCCAATTCCTACGCCATTTACCAGGTGCCCAAGTATAAGCCTTTTTCATGTTTATTATTTTAACATCATTATTCTTATCTATTTGCCAATCAGCAATAGCAACCTCTTTTCTCAAATCTCCTTCTGCAAAAGTTTCCGCGAAAGTTGGTAATGTCTTCACAAAAGAGTTAGCACGCCCATATTGTGAATTTTGATGGATAGATGGCCCATTATACGTACCTTGGTTACTAACATGTTTATTAGCTCCAACAGGATTAAAGAATTGAATTTCAAAGATATTTTCTTTTGGTTCTAGAGTTAACTCACACATATTTTTAAACACACGTTCGTAACTAGGATTTAACTCGTGCTTACCAGATTTAATTACATCATTACATAACTCAACAGCTTTTTTATAGTAATCTTTGAAGTTGTCTGGACGAGTCATTTCTCCTTCAATATTCAATTTATAACCAGCTTTAAACAAGTACACTCTCGCTAACATAGCTTGAGCAGCAGTTTTAGAGAGACGGCCTACAAAACCTCCTGGATATTCATCGTAGTTAAACAAGTTTGGTATAGCCTCTTCTATCTCATCTATAATAAAATTATATACCTCTTCTGATGGAGTCCTTTTCAAGTTAAAATTGTGTTGTGCTTCAGAATGGTTAGTTTTTAAAGGAACATCACCAAACAAACGTACTAAATCAAAGTAGGCTAACGCACGCATTGTTTTTGCCTCTGCTATATAGTTATTATATAATACTGTATCGGCCTTAGTCTCTTTTATATCTACTTTAGTACAATTTTCTAATAACAAATTAGCTCTATTTATACCCGAATAATATGCTCCCCAAGAAGCTTCAAGCCAAGCATGATTTGCAGTAACATTATAATGTGCTAAATCTCTAGCTACATGGCCTAAAGTAGCACCATTAATATGAGCAATATCTGTATCAGTATCATACACCATCCAATATTGTCCGTAAGTATTTAACTCACTAAAAACCTCGTAAACACCCCTAAGCCCCATGTTTAATCTATGGGTCGAACTATAATAATCTTCTCCGTAGAAGTTGTATGGTTTTTCTTCCAATCGACTTTCACAGCTGGAAATAAAAAAAGTAACTAGTAATGCAGTAACACTCGTTCCTACATACTTTAATATTTTATTATATATGGTTGTCATAGTATTATCTAATTATAGTGTAAGATTTAATCCAAATAATGTTGTCATAGCTCTAGGATACGCTCCCCAGTCTATATTAGGGGTTAATCCCCCATTTGAACGAGTATCAACCTCTGGATCAAATCCTGAGTATCCTGTAATAGTAAATAGATTGTTTATGCTTGCATAAAATCTTAACCTTTGTATTCCAATTTTACGCATTACTTTCTTTGGTAGTGTATAGCCCAATGTTATGTTGCTTAAACGTAGGTAAGAAGCCCCTTCTACAAATCTAGAGCTAAACTGAAGGTTTTGTGTACCATGTAATGAACCGTAAGAATTATTTTTATTTAACTCACGCAGAGCATCAGGATTACCATATACATTAACACCATTTTCATCAATATAAGTAAAACGATTCAGCACATCATCCAGAGCATTTTTGTATCTATTTTTAGTCATGGTATAGAACATTTTATTTGCATTATATACCTTTCCTCCGATACTGTAATTCATAACTAAAGTCAAGTCAAATCCTTTAAAAGTGAAGTTATTTGTAATACCACCATAAACTTTTGGCTGAGCTTTTCCAATTACCTTCTCATCATTTCCATCGATAATACCATCTCCATTTAAATCTTTATATTTCCAGAAACCTGGACGTACTTTACCATCTTTTGGTCCTACAACACCTTCTTTTAGAGTGTAAAAGCCATCTTCGGAATCTGCATTAGGATTAAAATCAAAATCATCTACTGTGTAGATACCTTCATTTACGTATCCCCACATCTGACCTACAGGCTCTCCTTCTCTAACCATATAATCATATCCATTCCATTCATCACTAGACCATTTAGAACGAATAGGCATTACACTAGCATCTGCTAGTTTTATAACCTTGTTTTTATTCATCGCCAAATTCACAGTAGAATTCCATGTAAAATTATCGGTGTCAATATTATAAGACGTTACAGACATTTCAAAACCTGTATTTCTAGTTTTTCCAACATTCGAAATCATTGTTGGAAAACCAGATATTAGTGGTAAATTTTTATTTAGTAATAGATCACTTGCTTCATTTCTATAAAAATCTAAGCTCACTTGCAAACGTTGATTAAAGAAGCCCATATCTAGACCAATATTAGTTGAAATATCAGTCTCCCACTTTAGGTTTCTATTTGCTAATTGCTGTTCGTAATAAGAATTTTCTTGAGATCCATTTTCAGGCATATAGCTTGATCCCATTCTCATTAATGAAAGATAATTGTTTATGTTGTTATTTCCTGCAGTACCTACACCCACACGAAGTTTAAGATCTGAAAACAGTTTTAAGTTTTTAATAAAATTTTCTTCCGATAGTCTCCAAGCAAAAGAACCTGAAGGAAATAATCCCCATTTATTATCAGAACCAAATTTTGAAGATCCATCTCCACGAATGGTAAATATAAATAGATACTTAGATAACAAATTGTAATTGATTCGGCTAAAGAAAGATAGTTGGCGTGCATCTGCAATACTATTGGTAGGTACATCGGCAAACTTACCTAAGCTTAAATCATTCAATTCAAAATTATCATCTCCAAACCCTCGGACTCCCATAAATAGACTTTTATCACGTCTATAAGTTTCTTCTTGTCCGACCATTATATCTAGCTTATGATTTCTATTTATTTTGGGCGAGTATGTTAATGTATTGCTATATGTCCAATTGTCTCTATTTGACTTTCTCAATTCGGCATAAGGACCTCCACTACGCTGTGCTTGGCTACTGCGTGAGCCAAAAAAGACATCATTATCCATATCTTTACGTCCCATTCCTACCATACCACGATATACTAAGTTTGGTAAAATTTTATAAGTTAAACTGGCATTCAGGTTTAAGAATTTATTGTCTATTTTTCTTTTCTCCTCTACAATAGATGTGTTTGGATTAACCATAACATTACCAGAATCATTATCTAGAATAGGATCAATATCCATAGACAATAAATCTTGATCATTACCATCTCTACTAATAACAGGTCTATATTGAATAATGTGTTGCATACGGCTAAAGCGTCCACCTTCATTTAAAGACCCCATTCCTTCTGTCTTATCCCAGACATAACCTACTGATGCCGAAAATGATAACTTCTTACTTAATTTTTGATCAAATCGTAAGCGAATATTATTTTTCTCATACCCACTACCCTTCATAACTCCATCATCATCTGTGTGCGAGAAAGAGACGTTATACTTTGTGTCTTTATTTCCCCCGTTAACAGAAAACTTGTAGTTTTGAGAAATAGGAGTACGTGAATCAAATATTTCATCTTGCCAATTAATACCTGCTCGATTACCATAAGCATTTGGTAAATCATTCCATGAATTTTGCATATTAGCAAGAATAGTTTCGTCTTCTTTCCATCCTAATCCATAACGCTCTGTAAACTTTCTAGCTTCATCCGTACCACCATCTAACATAGCACGCTCATATTCTAGTTTTACAAAGTCTAATGGTTTTAAGACACCTAATCTCTTTGAAATCTTTTTAATACCTACATAACTGTCAAAGTTGATACTTGCTTTTCCTTCTGAACCAGATTTTGTCGTAATTAAAATTACACCATTCGCACCAGCAGCACCATAAATAGCTGTAGCCGAAGCATCTTTTAACACGTCTATAGAACCAATATCTGAAGGATCTAACACGCGTAGCCCATCTGGAGAAGGAAACCCATCAACAATATATAATGGTTCATTACTCTGAGTTATTGAAATTCCTCCACGCACACGAACTTTAACTTCTGCACCAGGAGAACCCTGAGCCTGAGATATCTGTAATCCTGCAACTTTACCATTCAATGCTTGTAGAGCATCTGTTACAGGTAATTTAGACAGTTCATCACCCTTAACAGAAGATACAGCACTTGTAAGTTCACTTCTCTTCACAGTACCATATCCAATAGCTACTACCTCGTCTAGCATTACGCCAGAATCTTTGAGTTGTGCATTTACCGTAGTTCTTCCTTTTACTTTTACAGATAATGTCTCCATTCCAATAAACGAAAAACGTAATACTGCATCGGAAGCAACTACAATTTTATAGTTACCATCAATGTCTGAAATAGTTCCATTTGTTGTGTTCTTTTCTAAAATTGAAGCACCAATAATGGGCTCATTTTGCTCATCTGTTAATACTCCTGTTACTGTTATCTTATTACTCTGAGCAAAAGCTTGAGCAAAACTGAATAACAGAATAACTAACATAGATGCTGTTTTCTTAAATGTGTTCATATAATTATTAAATATTAAGGTGTGTACTTTTGTACACTTTAAAAGTGTGTTTTTCTAGATACAAGCAAATGTATAAACTCCTCAAATACTATGACTTTAATATTTGAGGAGTTATCAGCAACTATATGTAAAGGAGTTTTAGTTTTGTTGAAAAAAAGTTTGAATTTGTTTTACAAACCCTTTTATAGCTATCTATATGTAGGAAGTTTATCAATTAATATTTCTTGTACACCTCCATTTTTAATAATAAGAGTCGCATTGTTTAGTTCAGAATTGAACTTTGGTGAGTTATAAACTACTCCATCAGACTGCTTATTTAAAACCGTAAAAGAGGCTTGTTTTGATGGATTTAATTCAAAAGTACAATCCCAACCTTTTATTTTAAAAGATTGATTGTTTATAAAATTGATACGTGTTGGCTTCTTTGTTTTTTCATCTATTACAATAACAGATAAGAATCGCTGTTTCTTTAACTTCTTGTTTGAATTAAAGTATGTATGCCAATTTTTATCATATTCAAGGCTTCCATTAACAGGTTTCTTTTTCCAGTTTATAGCGGGAGAGAAGTATTCATTTGTAATTGCCGATGTATAGTTTTGTTTTTTATCTGTAAGAAGATAAACTTGTGCATTTGCAAATTCATTATAACCTAATATTTTATTAGCTCCATCTTTAGTCATCTTCTGATAACTATGAATCATCCAAGTCCAAGTTATAGGTTCTTTTGCTTCTAGCTCATCATACAGTAAAATAATATTAGGTCTAATATAAACTACATGTCTTCTAAATTTTTCTATTTGAGGATTTCCGAACCCATTCTCTAGTGTATATTCAACATTTGACTTTTGCATTCTATCAAGCCAAAACTCAGATGTCATATCTCCAAATGCATGTGTAGCATCTCCCAATACATACCCAAAATCTACTGTGTTATAAAACCTAGGTAACCATCCATAACCATTTTCGCCTATCACCATAGATTTTCCATCGGCTATAATTGTATTATGACCACGCGTTCTATAATGCTTTAAAGTATGTGCATCATTAAAGTTACTATAATAACCAGACCCTCCAAACAGCTGTTTACCACCATAAGATATTGTGAATCCATTATGCGCAGCGTGTGCATGTCCTGTCGCTCCATATGGAAGAGAGAAGAACGACAACATTAAGTTTCTTCTAGTTTTAGTTAAATTAGAATGGAAGAAAGCAAATCCAGCATCTGGAAAATAAGCAGCTTGTTCTAAGCTCTCTAAATAATCTGATGTATTATCTATATTATTACTCTCAGTCAAGAGTCGATAGAGAGTAAAGTCTTTATCTTTTGAAATTTTATCTAGATCTCCGTTTACTAAATAATTAGCATAAGCTCTAGCTGTTTTACATCCTGTTTCATTTGCCAATGCATCTGCATAAGATATGTATTTCTTAGATGGCTTTAACATTGCTTCAAAAGCATCACCAAATCCTGTTGAGTATGAATTTTTAGGGAAGGAGTATAGTAAATACTTACCAGCATTTTTATACCATTCAAGCTCAAAGAAATCTACTCCTGTCAGGTTTTTCAACAATAATGGTATTATAATAAAGCTCTCAAAGTTAACTCCATAATAACTATTACCATCGTGCCAACCACCATCGTTACCTCCTAAAATAGGGAATCTAGAACACCACACCTCATAAATATAAGATAACCATTGATTAGCCTCATCTATATCACCAACTACTGCAATGGATGTCATAAGAAACCTTCTTAAGGTATGCTGCCATACATGGTTATCCATACTTTGAGCTTCAAACTTATTTACATATTGTTTAAAGAAGTAGTTTCCCCTCTCTTTAATAGCAGCTCTTAACACCTCTTTTTCCTCTACAGTACTAAATTCAAAAGCAGTATCATAAGCAGTAGCCATAGCTAACATAACCGAGGCACTATTAAAATCTTCTTGAGTAGCATGGCCTTTTGGATCCATTTTTGCAGCATGAATAGCTTGTCTTAAAGCCTCTTTTGCATATTTCTCATCACCTGTTAATAGATAAGCTAATGACTGATTATCGATTGGCTCTCTAATGAGTTCGCCAAACTTATGATACATGAATCTAATTAACACTTTTTTCTCAAAACCTTCTACACCAGTAGTATCTCTCGGTCTTGTAGGCTTTTCAATAATAAGAGGCTTATTCAAATTTTCTTCGGCTTCTTTTATGATACTAAGAGCATCTTTTTTCTTTAGGTTTCTAGATCTAAAATCTACCAACTTATCTTTTCGAGTAAATAACTTCGGATGATCTAATTTATTTACTTGCTCTAATAGCTCTGCTATTGTCGGTGTTTCAAATAGCTCTTTATTTCCATCAATATAAAATGTAAAAACAGGCGATTCATAAATTTTATTGTCATCTAAATAGGCTATATACTTCCAATACCATTGTCCTTTTGCCAACTTATGATGGCTATTGTACATAGCCCATGGTGTATTTGATACGATATTACTTTCTTCTAACAAATTGTTTTGTGACAAGTAAAGGGTATAACGAACATTCTTTTTATTAATAGTAGGCCACAGTAGGGTTACTGGGTTATTACTAACATCTCCTGATAGAGGGAATTCTTTTTCTCTCATTCTGGGATGAAAACTATCTAAGGATAACTCTATCTCGGCGTTCTGAGCTAAAATCGGATAACAAAAGAGTGTTAGTAAAAATAGTATTAGTTTGTTTTTCATGATAGTTAGAAATAAAAATAGGTTTGTAAAGACTAGCTTATACAAACCTATATTATACATACAATATAAACTATTAATTATTTAATGGATATTCTATCCCATTAAGATCAAAGTAACGTTTAAGTGCTTCTAGATAATAGTAGTCAGCATAACTTAAAGTAGTATCTATTTCTGAGTTTGCTGGTAAATGACCTGTCGCATGTTTAAGAATGAAACCTTTGTTAGTTCCTGGCTCAGCTAAATATGGAGCTTTAGATAAATTCTTCAACATAATTTCCGCTTGATCATAATATTTTGTGCCATCGCTAACCATTGTACTCAATTCAAAAAGAGCTGATGATATTACTGCAGCAGCAGATACATCACGAGGAGCATCAGGAATATCTGGTGCATCAAAATCCCAATAAGGAATTTGATCTGCAGGCATAGTCTCTTCATTCATAATAAGCTCTGCAATATCTTCGGCAGCTTTTAAGTACTTAGCATCATTAGTAAAGCGATACATTACTACATAACCATATAGTGCCCAGCCTTGGCCACGTGCCCAGTCCGAATCATCAGAATAACCTTGAAAAGTACCTTTACTTTCAACAGTACCATCATTATTATAACTTATAACGTGATAAGAACTCATATCATCTCTAAAGTGATTATCTAGAGTTGTATTTGCATGGACTACAGCTACTTCTCTATATTTAGGATCTTTAGTATATTCATCAGCCCAAAATAGAAGCTCTAAATTCATCATATTATCAATGATAACAGGATAGTTCCATTTACCAAAATCCCAAGATCTAATTGCTTTAATTTCTGGATTAAATCTCGAAATCAAGTTATCGGCAGTACTTACTAATAGAGGTGCTACAGTATCATTCTTTAATAATCTTAACTGATTTCCGTAGCTACAAAACATCATAAAACCTAGATCATGAGTACCTGTATAATCTTTTAAACCATAAAGAAGATTTGTATAATGAATTGCTTCTTCCTTAAAGTAGTCATCACCAGTTAACTCAAATTGATACCATAATGAGCCAGGAAAGAAACCACTTGTCCAGTCATACATATTTTCAACTCTAACCTTTCCACTCTTACCAATTGAGCGAGGTATTTTATTAGTCGGACGACATTCTTCAGCCAATAATTTCAACTGAATTGAAGCAGTTTTAACAGCATCTTGTGCCCAAGTTTCAGATTCTACCTTCTTTTTAGGACTACATGCCGTTGCTAGAAAAAGAAGTAATAATAAAGACAGTTTTGTCATTTTCTTCATAGTAACAATTTTATGATATTTGAATAATTTGCATTTTATATTATCCCAATGAGTTAACTATTATCTATCTCATTTTTGATACTACAATTATACTATCTTTTAGAACTACAGCTATACTTGATTGTTTTTATAAATCGTCTATTAGTTCATTCCAACATTGATTTTGTTTAAAATAACTACAATAATGTTGAATACTACCTAGAATTCTTCTTTATATAGTCTGTAGGCAACATTCCAAAGTATTTTTTGAAACTTGTAGTAAAATATGATGGAGTATTAAATCCAACCATAGAACTAATTTCATTGATACTATATCTCTTCTCTAACAACAGTTGACAAGCCTTATTAAATCTTATTTTCTTAATAAACTCTATTGTTGACCCCCCAGTTATTGCTTTCATTTTTAAATGTAAGTTCGATCTACTCATAGCCATAAGTAAACAAAAATCATCTACTTTAAAATCAACATTATCCAGGTTCTCTTCAATAATGGCCTTAGCTTTTTCTAAAAATTCTTTATCTAGACTATTGGCTGCTAAGTTTTCTGGATTAATTTCTAATGTTTCTGAGTAGTGTTCTAGTATCCTTCTCTTTTGCATTAGTCTATTATTAATTTTCAGCCTTAAGCTAGATAAGTTAAAAGGTTTCGTTATATAATCATCTGCTCCGCACGTTAATCCTTCTAACTGATCTTCTTCCGAAGTTTTAGCTGTTAGTAATAAGATAGGAATATGACTCGTTTTAATATTCTGCTTAACGCTTTTACATAGTTTATAACCATCCATTTCTGGCAGCATAACATCCGATATAAGTAGATCTACCTCCTCTTCATTAATAGTTTTTAAAGCATCAGCTCCATTATCAGCTACAAGAATATTATAGTTACCTGTAAAACTTGATACAAGGTAATTTCTAACTTCCAAATCATCTTCTACAACAAGTATAGTATCATATCCCTCCATATATTCTGTTACAGATTTTTCTCTATTACTCTCTAGATTGTCGAATAAATTATCTGCTATACCAGATTGTATATTTAGTGATTTAATAGCTTCATCTTTCCCAACTTTTTCACTATCAGCATATGCACAACTGTTTTGAGGTATAGAAATAGAAAATTCAGTACCCTTACCTACTGTACTTGTTACATCGATTTGACCGTGATGACTATCAACTAGATTTTTAACAATGGCTAATCCTATACCTGTCCCCTTGACTTCGTGATTTAACTGATAAAATCTTTGGAATATTTTATTAATATCTTTCTCTTGAATACCACATCCTGAATCAGACACTGAAATAACTAAGTTATCTAAAACTTTTTCCCACTTTACTTTTACTACCCCACCTTCTGGCGTAAATTTAAATGAGTTAGATAGTAAATTACTTAATATAAGATCTATGTAACTTGGATCAAAAAGAGCTTTATCAGTTTCATTGTAAGAAGTCTCTAAACTAAAGTTTATGTTCTTTTTAAGTGCTACATTTTTAAAAGGTGCAGTAATACTATTTATTGCTTCATTAATAAAGTCACTATGTACTTTTAACACAAAAACTCCTAACTCCGTTTGTCTAAAATCCAATAATTGATTTACTAAAAATAATAAACGATTGGCATTCCTCTTTATATATTTTAATTGCTCTTGATTTTGCTTATCAGAAACAGAGTTTAATAGCTCTTCTAAAGGTGATATAATTAGGGTTAACGGTGTTTTAAATTCATGAGATATATTTATAAAGAATCGCAACTTCATTTGATTGATCTCATCTTTTTGCTGTTGTTTTAGCACTTCTATTTCAAGTTTATTTTTTATTTCTTGCTTATTAGAATGCATTTTAAACAAATACAATATTAGAAACACTACAGCCAATACTACGAACAATTTAAAGTAGATAGTTTGCCACCAATAAGGCTGAACAATGATAACTAATTCTCCACTCGCTTCACTCCACTTTCCCTCACTATTGCTTGCAATAAAACGTAGTTTGTACTCTCCCGATTTTAAATTTGCATACGATAAAGAATTACCGTCTAATGGAACCCAGTCATCATGTAAACCTATAATTTTATAAGCATAAAAATTATGATTCATTGACAGGTAGTTTGGAACAGATAAATTTAAAGTAAATGAATTCATTTCAGGAGGTAAGGAAACCTTAGAAGTGATAGAAATATCTTTTGATAGAATACCCGTTTCATCACCAGGAAGAATGAGGTTAGAAAAGACTTTCAAGCTACTAATAACAGGTTTAGGAGCAAATGGATTATCAACTATATCCAATGGATTGAAATAAACAATTCCTTTCAATGTTCCAAAAAACAGTTTGCCATTACGAAGTGTTAATGTAACATTAGGTGTAAACTGCTCACTTAACAACCCGTCTTTATGTGTATAATTTTTCAAGGTGTTTGACCGTACATCATAACATATTAAACCTTTATTAGTTCCTACCCAAATTCTACTTAGCTTATCCTGAGTAATACTAGATACATTGCTGTTAGACTTATCGCACAAATTACCAATTGACTCTATTTTCTGTTTAGACTCATTAATCTTAAATAACCCAAAAGTAGTACCTACCCATACTTGGAAACTACTATCTTCAAAGAAGCAGTTGATTTTTTTTCTCTTTATAGGTGATTCTAAATCATATTTAGTTAATAAGTTTTTCTCTATAGAATATAGGAAAATACCATCTTCAGTACCTATCCACAACCTCTGTCTAGAGTCTAGCAGAAGACAAAATACTTTAGTTTTAACAAGGGTGTCCAAGACCTCAGTCTCTCCCCATGGCACTAGTTCTTTAATCGATTTAAACTCTTTGACACTATAATCATAGTACATCAACCCCTTCAAAGTAGCTATCCATAGCCTATTCATATTATCTCTTTTCAGATCATATACATTAAAACTAGGCAAGACACTATTTTCTGGAGTGTAAGTTTTTACATATCCTGTTTTTTTATCTAAAATAGACAAGCCACCACCATGAGTTCCTATAAAACAGGTATTACCATCGGGATGGATCGCTTTAATATTATTAGATTGTAATGAGTTTTTAGCATTTCTATCCGCTTTATAAACTATATTTCTCTTTGTAGATAAACTATACCTATTCAATCCCCCATCGTTAGTACCTACCCATAATATGTCCCTATTTAAATCATCTTCTTGAATGGTAGTTATAATATCATCACTTAAACTATTATCATTACTATTATTTATATGGTAAAACCGCTTTATTAAAGAGTGATAATAATTAACTCCTCCAAAATAAGTTCCAATCCATATACCTCCTTGGTTATCACAAAAAAGGCTTCTTACAGAGTTTTGATTTAAAGTGTTTACTGTGTTTTTATCGTAGTATATTTTAGATATTGTTCCATCTTTATGAATTATATTTAAGCCAACAAACGTACCTACCCAAAGGCTCCCTTCATTGTCTTTTGATAAGCTTCTAACATAGTTCGATGATAGGTTAACCTCTTTATTATTACATTCCCTATAATTTACAATCACCTTACTATTGACAACTTTATATAATCCATTACCCTCTGTAGCTACCCACAAGCTATCATTATCTACTAAAAGTGTCTGGATGTTTTTATTGGAGAGTTCATTAATATACTTCTCAATATTCTTATTTTTGACACTATATTTATACAAGCCATTATGAGTGCCTAGTAAAATAAAATCATCGTATACTACGATTGATGTAAAATCTAAATAGTCAGACTTGAATTCTTCTTTTATTTCTCTTTTAGAGGCTACATACTCGTAGATAGTACTTCCTGATATAAAGAAATAAGAGGAAACACTTTTTCGCGTGATGTCAATTACCTCATGGTCAAGTGTGTAGTTTTTGAATTTAGACTTTACCAAGTCAAAAGTAGAAAAGCCTTCAGATGTCCCTAATAACAACTCTTTTTCTGTAGGTAAAACTTTATAAACTCCACTACCTCCAATTGAGTTTGAGTCATTCTCAGAAAAAGTAAACTTCACGAAGTTTTCACCATCAAATCGATTAAGCCCATCTGCGGTACCAATCCATATAAATCCTAAAGAGTCTTGTGCTATGTCTAAAACTGTATTATTAGATAACCCATTACTCGAAGTCAAAGAAGAAAAGCTTAATTTACCATCTTCTGCACTATAAGGCTTCGAAAACAAATTAATTGGGAAAATTAATAATAATAGCCCCGTTAAGTATAGATGAAGTTTTTGCTTAAAGGTGTGTGTATACATAGTAATATGTTAACAATTAATTCAACAAAAGTACAACTTTATAACCACTCACAACGCATGCTAAACGCATAAATCAAGTGAAATATTTAAATATTACTTTTAACAAAATAAGTGAGTTGGACTGATGTAAAATAAAGGATATTCTTTTACAGTAATACCCCCCTAACAATAAACATTAGGAGGGTATTAATTTAGTTCATTATAACACAATAGTTAATCTAACTCAGTAATAGCTCTGGTCAACATCGTATCATTTATCTTCATACTCCAGTCTAAAAGATCTTTTTTAAGACTACTTTTAACTGTATCAAACTTATTTACAAAAGATAAATTTTGCATTTCATATGGATCGTTTGTTAAATCAATTAACTGCTCCTTATTTTTATAATGTCTGTAAAGCGTATACTTATATTGTTTCTGAATAATAGTCCAAGCTCTAACATTAACACCATCTAAAAATGTCTCAACGAAAACTGATTTATGATGTTGATCTGTTTTACCCTCAACAACTTTTCTTAAGCTCAAGCCATATCTGCCATCTTCTTCTGGATATTTGGCTCCAGCATAATCACAAACAGTTTTAAACATGTCTAAATTAACACTCACTAAAGCAGATTCATTTACTTCTCCTTTTCTTTTATTGTGAGGAGGTTTAATTATAAGTGGAACCCTTGCAATTTCTTCTTGTGGAATTCTCTTCTGATTGGCTCTATGTGCTCCTACTCCATCTCCATGATCACTAAAGAAAAGTATCAAACTATTCTCGTATAAGTTATTCTTCTTAAGTAGATCAATCAACTTAACAATTTCAGTATCTACTCTCTCAACAAACCTATAATAAGCGTATAAATACCTTCTCCAATCTTGATCTGTGTACTCTCCTGTTGGATATGATTTAGGTACAAACTGCCTATGTAACTTTACTGCCTCAGGATAAAATGGAGGAATTGATGCATTAATAGGTAAAGGAGGATAAAGCTCTCTATCTTTATCTGTATCAACATTTAACTTACCATAGTGCAAAGCCTCATCCCTTGCAAACTCACATGTTTCGTGCGGGTTTAAAAAAGATGCAACATAGAAAATGGGTTTATCATATTTTTTCTCCAAGAAAGGGGTACTTTTATCTACTATGATACGATCATCCATATCGCATATTTTAGTAAATCCTGTACCTTCTTCTGGCAAGTTTATTGCTAAGGGAGCATGCCATTTACCAGCATATAGACACTCATAACCAGCATTTGCAACCAAGTTACCAATAGAATTTTCTAGCTCATAAGCAGATATATCTCCGACACTATTATCCTTAACTCCTAGTTGATGTGGCATTTTACCTGTAATTAAGCTCGCTCTAGAAGGACCACTCAAAGGATATGTTACATAAGATCTTGTAAATCGAATACCATCAGCAGCCAGTTGATCAATACCAGGAGTTGATACATACGGATTCCCTGCACAGCTTAATGCATCTGCCGTGTGTTGATCCGTCATAATCATTATTATATTAGGTCTGCTTTCTTTATTTTTATCTTTAGCGAATGTACTTTGTGGAAACACTATAGGAGAGAAACACAGCCCTGTTACTAATGCAATATTTCTTTTATTCATTATAATTAGTTTTAAGATTATACTCTTTATTATCTATTACAACTTGTAAATAGCCATTTTTATTAGTGACCTCTATTTTAGTAGAAGGCATTTTAGATTCCGTAGGAATTAATACAGTTACAAAATAGGTATCTTGATTAGCTTGTTCTTTATCAATACTAAACGTAAAAATATCCCTTTTAGCTTTTTGTCTATATCCATACGATACTAAGCCATCTTCTCTCAAAAGTTCAGGTTTATCAGATCCAAACACTTGAACTAGTAAATTATTTTTACTGAATGATGTCCAAAATTTATTTTCTTGCTCTAGGTAGTTTATATCTCCTTCTAACATATTGTAATGGATACCTACTTTCCCTGTAGCATCACCTTTTACTTCATCTAGAATAACAAAGAAACTCTTATCTATGAAGTAAACTGTACGCAAATGAGATAAGTTTTCATAACTAGCATTTTCATATTTCAACACATCTAAATCATCAGATGTATTCCAGTAAATACACTTAGAGTTGCTATCAATATTCGCTCTATCTAGCGTCAAAGTATTATGAACACGAGTTTGTCTAAACCACTCTCTCTCTTTCAACACCTCTTCATCTCCACCATAAACATAACTACCACTGTCAGGGAAAAAGTTTCTTCCTTTAACGTATAATTCAAATGTTCCATTATCTGGCTGATTATGCCAAAAAGCTGCTGGTCCTGCTTTTAAAGTCATTTGAATAGAGTTTTCACTCCACCCATTTCTAAAAACATAAAAACCTGACTCTTTAAAAGCTCTTGAAAGATCATTTGGAACCTTCCCCTTTTTACCTTGAGATGCAAAGTACTTTATCTGTTCATCTTTAGGATATAGTGCAGACCACTCTTTATAGTTTCTAACAAGCGTTTGTTTACTTCCTAACTTAGCATCACTGAACATAGGATTTGTATAGTCTGGAAAGTATGTATTCATAACAACTACAATCATACTATGAATTATATCTGAATAAGAACTAGGAAATTCTCCTTCAAAATGATTCATTTGAGCTATTCTTAACGCTTTTGAAAAGATATTAATTACTGCCAAGTGATAACCTAAATCTAACTCAAATTGACCACCATCATCAAAAACTTGTGTTCCAATCTCTCTATTTAGAATATCAATACCACTTTTTCTCCAAGCTTTAGCATCTTTAAATTCTGGGAAGCATGTTCCTGCATAAAGAACTCTTTGAGCTTCAAACAACAGGTGATTACCTTGTTTTGAGTAGTTTTGTAAAATATGATTGACGTGCTTGTCATAATTCACTAAAAAGTGAGTCAAAAATTCTGGAGTAAAATATTTAGAACCAATAAATAACATGAATTGAGCTATTTGATCTTGAATTCTATGACTTACTTCTAATGGTCTCCAAGCAAAAGCTGAATTGGGTAAACGCTCTACATCAGCACCTACTTGCTGTCTGTTTTTAAAATCTTCTAATGGATTCTTTTTAATCCAATCCATATATTGGAAAACCCACTCTTTGGCATACTTTTCATCTTTTGTCAAGAAGTAAGCTTTGCCCATAGGCTGCCACCATTTGGTACGATGCAACTGCCATCTCAATTCATTGTCTTTGATTGGCCAAAAAGTCCAATCAATATCGTCGCCATAAAAATAAGAAGGTTGATATCCTTTATGGGCAAAAAAAACATGCTCTAATCCATCATCAGCCCATTGCTGTTCTGTTTTATTAATCTTTACATTCTGAAGGTCTAAGTCTGGGTTAACAACAGATGTTCTTGTCTGATAATATTTTAATAATTCTTTTGCAGCCTTATTAGTATTACCAGACTTTACATACTTCTTTACCTTTTCTAATCCTTTATAATCTAGATTAAGAAGCTCAAAAGCTTTTACATTAATACTCTCCTTTGCCGATAAAAATGGAATTGTAAAAAACGAAACTAACAGAAGTAGAAGAATCTTTCTCATATATTTTATTTATTATATTTTCAATGTTTTAGAATTAAGGTATTTGAAGAGTATAAGCCTTGTTGTTTACATTTAGCTTAATTGTATCTGTATCTAACCCTTCAATATAAACCTCTTTCATCATATTCGAGTTACTTACAGGGTATATTATAGATACAAATCGCACAGTATTATCGTCTTTTTTATTTACACTATAAGAATATCTATCTCTCTCTTTAAACTTATTGTATTCATAAGAAACCCTTCCTTCTGATGCTTTTAAAATCACATCGTGAGTAGAGAATACTTTTAAGAAAATATCATTTCCATCATTAAAGGTTGTTGTGATAATTTTCTGTTCAAAATTAGGACTAGTAACCTTATTTCCATCGTTAGATTCAACAAAGTTATAATGAATTTCAACCTCTCCTGTTGCATTACCAATAGCCTCATCTAATATTATAAAGAACTCTTTTTCTACAAAAAACACACTTCTTTTATGATTCAATATGTTCTTACCATCCTTTCCATAGCTACTATTTATATAAGATAGTATATCTGTAGATTTCTTACTATTATCAACACTCCATTTTAAAAGTTCTGGTTCAGAGTGAGCATTAACTCCATTTAAAGTCATCGTATTATGAACCTTAGTTTGTCTAAACCACTCCCTTTCTTTATTTATTTTTGCATCACCCGAGTATAAATAACAACCACTGTCTGGAAAAAAGTTCCTACCCTTAATAAGTAATTCAAATGTCCCTGTATCAGGTTGATTGTGCCATCCCCCTTTACCTGTAGCTTTTAATACCATTTGCATACCATTCTCTTTCCAACTATTTCTAAAAATATAATATCCTGTTGTAGGAAATGATTTCGATAAATAATTGGGTTCTGATCCGCTCTTTTTATTAGAAGCAAAATATTTTAATTCATGATCTTTAGGAAATAGTTTTGACCAGTTTTTATAGTTATTCAACATAACTTTTGAAGACAAGAACCTTGTATCACCAAAAATAGGAGTAGTATTATTGGGGTAAGAAACGTTCTCTACAAACACAATCATCTGTTTGACTATATCTAAGTATTCATTAGGAAACTCTAAGCCATAGCCATTCATTTCTGCTAACTGGTACGCTGTTATAAATATATTAATAGAAGCTATATGATAACTAATATCTAACTCAAAGTGACCTCCATCCTCAAACACTTGCTTTTTTATCTCTCCATTAAGTTTTTCAATACCAATACTTCTCCACTCTTTGGCTCTTTTTATTTCAGGAAAACATACACCTGCTGATAATACTCGTTGTGCTTGGAAAAGAAGGTGATTTCCCTCTTTAGTGAAATTATTAATAATATGCTCTACTTGTCTATAGTAATTAGCTATAAAATCCATTAAGAAATCTTCTGTAAAGTGCTTAGAGCCTAAAAACAATTGAAATTGAATTATTTGATCTTGGATCCTATGACTTACCTCTAAAGGTCTCCATGCATAATGCGAGTTTGGCCTTTTTTCATTAGACTTTTCATCTTGTGGCATAGGGTTCTTTTTAATCCAATCTAAGTATTGGTACACCCACTCTTGAGCATATTCTTCATTTTTTGTAGTGTAATACACTCTTCCCATAGGTTGCCACCAAAACATTCTATGTAGCTGCCACCTTACTTCATTGTCTTTTGTAGGCCAATAGGTCCAATCAATATCTTTACCATAATTTTCAGGTTCTCGACCCTTTACAGAGTAGAAGATATGTTGCATCCCTTTAGAAGCGTACTCCCTATCTTTATCGGATACAGTTACTTTATCTAAAGTAAAGCTAGGGTGTTGAAAGCTTAAATTATTACGATAATAGCTCAGTAATGCTTTGGCAGCCTGGTTGTATTTCCCTTTATCATAGCTCTTTTTTACTTTGTGTAACTTTGGATTTGAGAGATCTAACAATTCCAAAGTAGCCTTTATTCTATCTTCATTACTCTTTTTGTCCGACTGATTTATCTCCTCAGAAGGAACAACGAACTCTGTTACTAGTGTATTTGCTCTACAGCTAAAAACAAATAAGCTGTTTAGGCTCAATAGAGCTAAAAGGAAAAAGTGTTTTACCATCGTATTATTGGTTATTATTTATCGTATTTCAATAGTAACAATGATACTTATTTGCATCCTAATACAGATTAAGTATAATCCAGTAAAGGAATAAATTCAAACAGAACAATTATAATATTGTACAATAAAACTACAATATTGAACAAAAGCCTAGTCTTGGCGTGTTTTAAGCTGTAAAAGTAAGACTCCAATCACTATTAAAATCAACTCTCTTACCCTAAATAGTATTGCAATAAATAATCCATAATCCACAGAAATATTAAGCATTGAGAATGCTAAAACAAAACCACCCTCTCTTCCTCCTAGCTGCATAGGCATAAAAAATAATAAGTTCCCCATTAGTGAAGATATTGCTATTACTAAATAAGCTTCGGCAAAATTAAGACCAAATAATACAGGAATTAATAATACCTCAATACAACCTACTATGCGAGCAAATAGCTCAATAGAGATTGTCTTACACAACACTTTTGGTTTTTCATGACACAAGTAGTTTATTTGAACATCTATATTTGAAATAGTTGACTGATGCTTATCAATTATTTTAGAGACATATCTTCCTGCCCAAGGTACCTTGCTAGCCAATTTCATTACAAAGTCCGCAATACCTACTTTCAATATATTATATAGCGATATAAGTATCAATAATCCTACACCAATAACCACCAAAGCTATAATCCAATAAGAAGTTAAAAAACATAATAAAACAGCCCCTATCATCCAAAACAACACATGAGATCCAACATGAGCTACAGAGTATAAAATTGTTGAAGAGATTGCTTTAGAAGTCCCAATATAGTTTTTCAACTCTAATATTCTATATGGTTCTCCCCCATTTAAACCTCCTGGAGTAACATAATTGAGCGCAAATCCAGTTACTGTAAACTTGTATAGTGTTCTGAAAGGGACTAAGACTTTTGATATACTTTTCAAAATAACACGCCAAGAAAAAGTATTAATAAAATAAATTACTGCCCAGAGCAATAATGCATATACCAAATACCAACCAGACTCACCTAAATAGACTAAAATATCTTGATAAGTCAATTCAAAACTCATAGCCATAAAGATAATAGCCACTATACCTAATATAAAAAATATATGCCGTGCTTTTTTACTCATGATAAGCTCTATTTACTCGAGCACACAAAACTATATAAAAGCAATAACTCCTACAACACAATTGTGTTATAGGAGTTATTCAATGTATCCTTATTTTATGGTAGTCTAATTAGTAACTAATCTTAACTCCTGCAAAATAATTTCTTGGCATTGCCGGACCATATATATAGTTTGAATCTCTATCCTTACCTTTATCAAAGTCTTTTTGATAAGAGTTAAAGATATTATTCATTCCAACACTTAATTGCAGTGTTGTTGATTTGGCCACTTGAAAATCATATGAAGTTTTAAGACCTAAATCAAAAAATTCTCTCGTATTAACAGCCTTATCTCTATCGTTATTAACACCAGCTTCTAAGTGTTTAACTCTCATAGAACCTGTGTATGTACCTGAAAGTGATATATTAAGTGGCTTGATTGGTGTATAAGTCGATGTAAAATAGCCATAAACATTTGGTGTTCTAAACATCTTTTTCTCAGCGGGTGCATCTTCACTCCATTCAATAGCTTTACTATAACGGCTCTTTTGAAAAGTCATACCTGCTTGAAATTGTAATTTATTTAGATAAGCCATTCTGCCTTCAAGAGTTAATCCCATAACCTTACCACGAGGGCCATTAGTTCGGAAACGAATCAATACTGGATCATTTTCAGCCTTTGGTTGATCTACTAGTACAAAAGGATTATTTAATAAGGTTAAAAAGCCTTCTACTAAGAAGTTAAACTGAAAAGCACCTGCCAAATGGTAGAAATCCATTGATGCACTTAAACTCTGTGATTTTTCTTCTTTTAAATTTGGATCTACCTCAATCATTGCCATAGCACCACCAGCATTATCAACATGTAAATCTTCATCAAATGTTTGTGGAGCTCTAAAACCTCCTGAGTAGCTTAGACGGAAGTTAACATCCTTTGTTGGATTAAATCTAATATTTGCTCTGGGGCTAAAAATAGCTTTATTCAATAGGCTGTGTTTATCTAGACGACCACCTAAAAGAATTCCCCATTTTTCATTTTTCCACTCATTTTGGAAAAATGCACTACCAATATTTACAATTTGTTTAGTATACCTGTTATAACCCCACAAATCATCAACTAGTTTATCTCTATTATATTCTAAACCGACTGTTAAATCAGATGGCATGAATAATAACTTATCAAAACTATATAGATACTGAGAACCAGCCATAAAAGTCATATCTGTTGTACGTCCATATGCATTCAAAGGCTCTTCTCCAGGACCATAATAACTATCACGATGAGTGTACTGTGCCGAAGTAAAAACTGATAAGTGTTGTTTTTCATCTGGACTAAAATAGTCAAATTTTAATCCACCTCCATCAATAGAGTGTTCCAGTTGCTCTGTAATATCAGCTTCATGAGGAGGACGATTTAGTTGATCACCACCACGTCTAAACTCTTCCATATGATGATACTCTAAAGTAAGCTTACTATACAAACTCGTTTTTAAGAAAGATCTAAACCCTACAGTCTGATTTTTCAGCTTTGGCAATTCTGTAAAGCCATCTTTATCATAATCAAAACCTGCTCTATGTCTATTTTGACCATATACATAAAGTCCTGCTTTATGATCGTCCGTTACTAAAGATGCATTAAGAGTCGTATTGTTATCAAAAGATGATAATCCATTTATACCAGTAATAGTGTGTCCTACTTGTGCAGAATTACGTATTGGCTCTTTAGTTATAATATTGATTGTACCTGCAATAGCAGAAGCTCCAAAAAGAGCAGATCCACCACCACGCATAACCTCTACACGCTCAATCATATTTGCAGGTATTTGTTCTAATCCATAAACTCCTGCTAAAGCACTAAAAATAGGTCTTGAGTCAATTAATATTTGTGTATAAGGACCATCAAGACCATTTATACGGACCTGTTGAAATCCACAATTTTGGCAATTTGTTTCTACCCGAACACCCGGTTGAAAATTCAGTCCTTGCGATAAAGATGTAGAGTTTGTATTTTCAAATAATTTAAAATCTACTACATTCACTAATGTTGGGGCTAAACGCCTTTTTGTCTCATTTCTGTTTGCAGAAACAACCACTCCTTCAAGAAGTACATAATCTTCTTCTATTTCAAAATCCACCTCTACAGTTTTACCCTTTTTCAAAGTAATCTTTTTTTCAACAGTTTTATAACCTAAAGAAGATGCTACTATTGTAAAAGTTCCCTCTGGTAAATTCTTTAAAAAATAATGCCCTGTTTGATCAGTAATTGTACCTACAGTTGTACCTTTTAAAGATACATTAATATATGCTAGGTGCTCTTTTGAATTTTTATCTAAGACGTGACCTATGACATTTGCATCCGATCCTTTTTTTTCATCATGATCTACCGACGCATAAGTATTCTGTATGATGCTAAACACAGTTAACATCACAAATAATATTTTCTTCATTGTAAATTTATTTTACTATTTAGATTTCTGAAATCTTATTAGATTTTTAAAAGTTAGATTTAGTCAACTAAATAATAAACAGGAGGACCTCGCCGTGAAGATTTTCCAAAGAAAGGAATAGAACAGCTGGTTGAAATATTCTTTTTTAATAATGTAACTGACCATAAGGGAAAAATAAATAGTACCATTAACATCACACTAGGTGAAGTACTAACGAAGTGATTTAACTGATGAATTAAGTCTAACTCAACAGCTGAGTGTGTATGGCTCGAGTTCTTATTAAAAGGATGAGAGTGCACAATAGTCACACCATTAATCACATGAGAGTGATAAAATAGTGTTATCCCTGCTGTATAACTAACAAATAACAGTAGTAGGGATAGAGCTATATTTTTTCTAAGACTTTGTCGCACTATAAAATTCTATGAATTAAATTAATAGTCTATAACAATAGTAAAAATAAATTGGTTCACTAAATTCTTAATTTATTTATAAAAAGATTATTGTAACTTTACCAATTCAATCTTTATGTTGTTTAGCATATTTTATACAAATATCGCTATTATTTTTTCTTACAACACTATATATTAATGAATAATTTAAAAAAAGAGTCTCGTAAGAGTGGCTGGCTGGCATTAAGCCCCCTACTTGTTTTTCTTTGTATCTATCTTGTAACATCAATTATAGTTAACGATTTTTATAAGGTTCCTATCACTGTAGCATTTGTTTTATCTGCAGGATACGCTGTTGCTATTACTAAAGGGATTCCGTTAGAACAAAGACTTCTTCAATTTTCTAGAGGTGCTGCAGATAGAAATATCATGCTAATGATATGGATATTTATATTAGCTGGTGCTTTTGCTCAAAGTGCTAAAGCAATGGGAGCAATCGATGCTACCGTAAACTTAACTCTACAAATACTACCTAGCAACTTAATTCTAGCAGGTATTTTTATTGCTGCATGTTTTATATCGCTCTCTATTGGAACTAGTGTAGGTACAATTGTTGCTTTAACACCAGTAGCTATTGGATTAGCTAGTAAAGTAGGGTTAGATGTACCTTTCATGGTGGGTGTCGTAATAGGTGGCTCTTTTTTTGGAGATAATTTATCCTTCATATCAGATACGACTATTGCTTCAACAAGGACTCAAGGATGCGTAATGAGAGATAAATTCAAAGTTAACTCTATGATTGTAGTTCCTGCTGCAATACTAGTGCTATTATTATACATCTACATAGGGCGAAACGTAGATGCGCCAATTATTATTGAGAGCGTAGAGTGGATTAAAGTAATTCCTTACCTTATAGTGTTGATAACAGCTCTAGCCGGAATACATGTTATGTTAGTACTTAGCATTGGTATTTTATCAAGTGGTATTATTGGTATTGCAACAGGGCAGCTTGGTTTCTTTGACTGGTTTGGGGCAATGGGCAATGGAATTGTAAGCATGGGCGAACTCATTATTATAACTTTATTGGCTGGAGGAATGCTAGAACTAATCAGATATAATGGAGGTATTGATTTTATTATAAGAAAACTAACACAACACATCAATTCCAAAAGAGCTGCAGAACTTAGTATAGCTGCATTGGTAAGTATTGCCAACTTGTGTACTGCGAATAATACAATAGCTATTATTACTGTAGGCCCTATTGCTAAAGATATAGCAGATAAATTTAATCTTGATAAAAGAAAGTCGGCGAGCATACTAGATACTTTTTCATGCTTTATACAAGGATTAATTCCTTATGGTGCACAACTATTAATGGCTGCTGGACTTGCGGGTATATCACCAATAAGCATTATACAAAACCTATACTACCCCTTTACAATGGGAATCATTGCGTTTTTAGCCATTATATTTAGATATCCTAGAAAATATTCTTAACACATAAACTCTATATTAATAAATACAAACAGCTCTTTTAGAGCCTAACAAAGTAGCCCAAAAGCTTTGTCAATCAAAACAAAACAACTACCTTTGCACCGCTATTACGAGTTAATAGCTTAATTCAAATCATAAAAACTTAAAAAAAGAAATTAATGGCAACAAGAATTAGATTGCAAAGAAATGGCCGTAAAGGCTATGCTTTTTACGCTATCGTTATTGCTGACAGCAGAGCACCACGTGATGGTAAATTTATTGAGAAGATTGGTACTTATAATCCAAATACCAATCCTGCTACAGTAGATTTGAATTTCGACCGTGCATTAAACTGGGTAATGAAAGGTGCACAACCTTCTGATACAGTTCGCAACATTCTTTCTCGTGAAGGAGTTTATTTAAAGAAACACCTATTAGGTGGTGTTACTAAAGGAGCATTTGGTGAGGCTCAAGCTGACGCTAAGTTCGAAGCTTGGAAAAATGAAAAAGCATCAAAATTTGAAGCTATCAAATCTAAAGATGCTGAATCTATTAAAGCTGATGCTAAAGCTCGTTTAGAAGCTGAAATCAAAGCTAATGAAGCTAGATTAAAAGCTATCGCTGAAAAGCAAGCTGCTGACGAAGCAGCAAAAGCAGAAGCAGAAGCTGCTGAAAAAGCATCTGAAGAAACAGAAGAAGCTACTGCTGAATAATTAAACTTATTTCAAGACTACACTTATTTCAAACAAACAATATAAAGGCTCTACTATTTTAGTAGAGCCTTTTTATTTTAAACATAAAAAATTAAAGGAGATATTTCTTCTCGAAACATCCCCTTTAATAATTATTAGTTATTCATAGCTTAAAAAGCTTGAAACCACTTTACATAACAAAAGTCTTGACGGTGTGGTAAATCTTCATGTTTAGGATACATTCTATACCCTACTTTGAAAGTTCCAGCATTTGAGATTGAGATTTTCTTTTCAAAAGTAAATAAATCTCCTTCTCGTTTAACCATATCTAAAGGAATAATTGTGTCGATATGATCTACGCCATTATTATCAGAACTTAAGATCAAGAAATCTACACCTACTGCATCATCCAATCCTTTTTCATCGATAGTACAACGCACCATATACTCTTGACCACGTTTTATACTACCCTTCTCTAAATCATCAGTACCTTCACAAGATATAACCTCAATGTTATCCCACTTCTGAGCCACTTCTGACTTCCATACCACTAAAGATTTTACTTTAGCATAGTTATTTTCTGACAAATATTTAGATCGTTTTGCCAGTTTAAAATAAAACTTATCAAAATAGTCATCCATCATACGCTTCATAGTGTAATGAGGAGCTATCTTAGCCATAGAATTTCGTATATATCCTATCCATTCTGGAGAATATCCCTTGCTGTTAATAGCATAGAAAAGAGGGATAATAGAATTCTCTAACATGGTATAAATAGTAGCTGCATCAAGCTGATCTTGGTACTCTTGATTCTGATAAGTCCTTTTATCAGTTAAAGCCCAACCAGCTTCTTCTCTATAACCTTCGTACCACCAGCCATCTAGAACTGAGAAGTTAAGCACTCCGTTCATCAGTGCTTTCTCGCCCGATGTTCCAGAAGCCTCTAAAGGACGTGTTGGAGTATTTAACCAAATATCTACACCCGATATTAATCTCCTAGCCAATTCCATATCGTAATTTTCTAAGAAGATTATTTTACCTATAAATTCTGGGCGATTAGAGATTTCAATAATACGTTTTATCAAATCTTGACCTGCTCCATCATACGGATGGGCCTTACCTGTAAATAAGAATTGTACCGGACGATCTGAGCGATTAACAATCTTATCTAATCTTTCTAAATCTGTAAATAAAAGGTGAGCTCGTTTATAAGTTGCAAAACGTCTACCGAAACCTATTAAAAGAGCATTCGGATTTATATTTTCAACTAAAGATACCACACGTGAAGGGTCGCCTTGATTCTTTAACCATGTAGAGTTAAAACGCTCTTTAATATAATTAATAAGCCTTTTCTTCATCAATTTACGAGTTTCCCAAATCTCTTCGTCAGAAACATTGTATATAGCTTCCCAAATCTTAGGATTAGATTGGTCTAATATGAAATCTTTGCTAAAATGCTTATCGTAAAAGCGTTTCCAGTTAGAAGAAGCCCATGTTGGAAAATGTACACCATTTGTTACAAATCCTACATGACTCTCTTCTGGGAAATAACCTTTCCAAATACCAGCAAACATTTTTTGAGATACAGTACCGTGAAGCTCACTAACACCATTTACTTCTTGACAAGTATTACATGCAAACGTTGACATACAGAAGCGTTCATTCTTATCGCCAGCATTCATACGACCTAGATCCATCAGGTTATCCCAAGTTATACCCATTTTAGAAGGGTACCCACTCATGTATTTACCAAATAAACCCTCATCAAAATAATCATGCCCTGCAGGAACTGGAGTATGAACAGTATATAATGAAGATGCCCTTACTAGCTCCAATGCCTCTTCAAAGTTAAAACCTTGCTCAACAAAGTTGCAAATTCTCTTAACATTTATAAGTGCAGCATGGCCTTCATTACAGTGATAAACATCTTTCTTAATACCTAGTTTATCAAGAGTAATAATACCACCAATACCAAGTAAAATCTCTTGCTTAAGACGGTTTTCCCAATCTCCTCCGTATAATTGATGAGTTATTCTTTTATCGAATTCGCTATTCATATCATTATCTGTATCAAGCAAGTATAATGGAATTCGTCCCACATTTACCCTCCACAAATATGCATAAACAGTATAATCTAGATATGGCACTTCAATGATCATAGGATGACCATCTTTATCCATCACTCTCTCTAATGGAAGAGTTCCAAAATTCTGTGCTTCATAATTGGCAACTTGTTCTCCTGTCATAGTCATACTTTGAGAGAAGTATCCATACCTATACAAGAAACCAACTGCACATAGATTAATATTATTATCAGAAGCCTCTTTTAAATAGTCTCCTGCCAAAACACCTAATCCACCTGAATATATTTTAAGTACGCTATCTAAGCCATACTCCATACTAAAGTAAGCAACAGAAGGTTTAGTTGTGTCTGGTTTAACATCCATATAAGCACGGAACTTAGAGTATACGCTATTTAATCTAGCTTGCACTTCTTCATTAGCAGATAACTCTTTAAGTTGATTATAACTCATTCTTTCAAGTAGAAGAACTGGATTATGCTCAACTTCTTCCCATAGCTCTGGATCTAAAAACTTGAAAAGGCTCGTTGCCTCATTGTTCCAAGCCCACCAAATATTGCGAGCTAACTCTGCTAGTCTTGATAATTCTTTCGGAATATCAGACTTCACATTAATCATTTTCCAATTAGGACTATTAGCCTCGTTTGTTTTAATCATGATTTTCAAATTAATTGTTTTGTTGCGTTGCTTTTAATGCTATGCGATAAGCTTTATAATAATCAGTAATAAATTTCTCCCATAATGCTTTAGTAGCAATACGAGATGCTTTATTTCTTATTTTATTTATCTCTTTTTTATCCAACTTAGAGTACTCTAAAATAGTATCTGCTACTTCATTAACAACTTCAGAGTAATTATTGTCAGTTCTTTTTATAACCGCTACACCATCAGTAATAACTGCGTCTTTTTTAGATTCTTCAACCCAACGACCAAAACCTGATAGATTAGTAGTAATTGTTGGTATTTTAAATGCGATACTTTCAAGTGGAGTATATCCCCATGGTTCATAATATGAAGGGTATGCTGTTATATCTTGACCAATCAAAACATCATAGTAATCCATATTAAAAATTCCATCTTTTCCATTCAAATAACAAGGAACAAAAATGATATTAACTTTACTATTAAAACTATTCATATTACGAGCTCGTATCATAGATATAATAGCATCATTATCCATTTCATGTAACCAGTGGGTTAAATAAGGGTACTCTAATGGAGCTACCTCTTTTTTATTAGTATGTGACATTCTATACTGCAAGTCTTGTCTAGGATCTCCTACCCAAGCAGGTACAAAGATAAAAGCTAGTATATTTCTATCAATAGAAGAAGAATTTGCTAACTTATTTATAGCATCAATATAAATATCTAACCCTTTATTTTTCATTTCATATCTGCCACTTGTTCCTACAATCAAGGTATCATCTGGCAAAACATGACCTAAAACTTTTTGAGCTGTACAAAGTAGTTTTTTCCGAGCTTTATTTGTCGAAGAGGTAAATTTAGCTCCTTTAGGCACAAAGTCATTTTCAAAGCCATTCTTCAAAATTACATCTGGTTTACGCTCTAAGATTTGCTCTGCCTCTACAGCTGTAATTTCACTTACTGTAGTAAAACAATCTGCATTTTGAGCTGCAGCTTTCTCTATAGAGTGTTTTGCTTCCACATTTAACTCTCTAGCCATCTGGTCTCCAAAATAACCTTGTAAATAGTCATAAAGAGGTTTGTTATTACTAGCAATAGAACGACCTACTGTAGTAGCATGCGTAGTAAAGACTGTAGCTATTTTAGGCTCTTCTTTTTTCAAATATAACAATCCCATACCAGTCATCCATTCATGAGCCTGGTACACAACTTGTTTATTTTCTAATTTATAAAAATTATAATACGACTGGGCTACTTTTCCTGCTGCATATGCAAATAGTTGTGATTCGTCATAATCTCCGTAAGCATGTAAAGACTCTACTTTAAAATTTTCCCACATCCATGCGTAAATATCATTTTTTAAAGCAAAGTAAGGTTTAAAATCGACAAGCAAAGCAATTGGTTTTCCTGGTATCTGCCATCTTCCAATTTTCACTTGTATCAATGCATCTTTATCGATCTCTTTTTTCCAATCCGAAAGTAGTTTTTTATCTTCTTTGAAAAGATTATTTTCTTCTGAGTTACCTAAGTCTGGTCCAATAAAAATTAAATTATCTTTTAACTCTGTCAGTAATGTCTTTGCATGGGTAGATAAAACTGTATAAATTCCGCCGACTTTATTACACACTTCCCAACTTACTTCAAATAAGGTATCAATAATAGGTTCTTCTTTTTTCATAGTGGTTTCTTTTAGTTATATAAACATTCACGAAACAAAATAACACATTTTTATTATAATCTCCTCATTAAAAATGAAATATAATAGTATAGAGAGCCTTATTAGAAACTTTTAATATTAAATATACTGTAGTTATTATGCTACCAATTTGTATAAAAAGTAACGGCCAATAAGCTCAGAAAGCATATTAGCCGTTAAAATATTATGTTATTAAAATCTTATGCTACAATAGCACCACCAATTAAGAAGACTGCAGCTAAAGCTACAATTGCATAAAGCTCTGGGAATACTGCTAAAATAAGAGTATTACCGAAAACTTTGTGACCTTGACCAATAGCAGCAATACCATTAGCACAAATCTGTCCTTGACGGATAGCTGAGAACAGAGCCACAAGACCTAATGAAAGACCCGCTGCAAGAACAGCTGCTGATTGGAAAGCTGTAATCTCTGGAGTTAACACATTGAAAATTGATTCAAACATAAAGTAACCAGCAAAACCATAAAGACCTTGTGTACCAGGAAGAGCTGTTAGTACAAGGAAGTTACCGAAAGCACTGCTGTCTTTTTTTAATGAACCAATAGCAGCATTACCTGCAATTGTTACTCCATAAGCACTACCAATACCTGATAATGATAGCATAATTGTGATGCCTAAATAGGCAATTAATAAATTCATTTCCATAATAGATTCTTATTTTTTATTTATTTTGATTCGTAATTCTTAGTTTATTTTTTTAAAAGGTTTGTACTCTTTACCACCACCCTCATATCCTGCATTTTTAAAAAACTCAACAAAAGTCAAACGCATTGGGTGAACCATTGCACCGAGTACATTCATAAAGATATTAATTGCATGACCTACTACAAAGATTAGTATCATAACAATAGGTCCCATCACAGCATTATCAGGACTCATACCTGTTGCCAAACTATTAAAAACACTTGCCAAAATTCCTCCTGACAAACCTAAAGCAAATAGTCGAACATAAGATAAAACATCTCCTAATAATCCAGTTGCCATATTATATGTATTCCATAATCCTAAACCAACATTTGCAAAAATATTTTTGCTAGGATCGTTATATAGGAATATAGCCATACCACAAACTCCACTAATGATCCAATAAGTAGTGCTTCCTAATGTTCCTAAAGCAGGGAAAGCCGCTATTAAGAATGTATAAGTTAGGAAAACAATCCAACCAATTGTACCAATAGCAAATTTGAAACCAAACTGTATTGACTCATTGACAGCCTTTAGTACCATACCAAACAATATCTGTATTATCCCTAGTATTAACGCTAGCTTAAACATCTTGTCGTTATCTAAGAATACCATACTCTTCAATTTTTGTATGATAGGATAATCTAAATCATATATTTGTGCACCAAAAAAACCTCCTGTCAACAGACCACAAAAGAATGTTGAAGCCCCTAGTACCTGTACTAAAGATAAAATAGGTTTCATTGTAGAACTAATATTTTTTACAAAAAGTCTGTATAAAGATACCCCAACAAGTAAAAATAACCCATAACCTGCATCACCTAAACAGAGACCAAAAAAGATCATGAAAAAGGGAGCAAAAAATGGAGTTAAATCTAACTCGTTATATTTAGGTAACATATACAACTTACAAATCGGTTCGAACCAAGAGAACAGCCCTTTATTATTTAATTCAATAGGGACATCATCTCCAGGTACAGGATTAGAAATGTCATAATATGCACCAGTTTTATCAAGTTCGGCAGATATACTTGTCGATTTTTCCTCAGGTATCCAACCTTGAAGAATCATGATTTTTTCATCTGCAGCAGATTGTGTACTTAATACTACTTTTGAAAACTCAATAGTACCTTGCACCTCTTTTTGATAAGATTCTAATGTGTTTAGTTGTGTTGCAGCCATCACCTCAAGCTCTTTAGTCAAAGCCATAGCCTCTTCTTGAGCTACTCTTAAAGATTCTCTAGCATCTGCTAGTGATTCTGATGGTAGTTTTACTAATTCAGCATTAATATCAATTGGTGTCTTAGGAGCTGTTAAAGTAACAAAGTGCAGTTTAGAGCCGTCCTTATTTACCTTTACAGCATTATAGGTTTCAACCCACTCCTCGTTAAAAGAACTTTCATTACAAATAAAGAAATTCATCTCAATGTTTGCAACAGATAGTTTCTCTATACATTGTTTTTGGTTGAAATTACCCCAAGGTTCTAATGTCTCAACAAGTTTACTATAATTGGCAATATCGTGTTTAAGCTCAGCTTGTCTTTTTTCAAGTTTTTCAAGCTCCTCAAGCACCTTCTTACCACTTACTTTATTACTTGTATTGTATGAAGTTTCTTTCTCTATTACCTCAATTCTAGATAGACGCTTTACAGCATCATTAATCTGCTTGAATAGAAGAAGCTTATCTTGTAGTTTTTCATCTTCGATGTTTCCACTACTCAATTCTTGAATATGGACGACACCAGCTTCACGAATTGTTTTTAAAAAATCTTCATACTCTTTATGATAAACCATAAAGGTTAGTTTTTTCATTTTCGTAATCATGATGCATCCTCCTCCTTTCTTCTCTCTTTAATAGATTTCAAAATCTTCTGTGAAGATTTTGAAAGATTCTCTTCATCCTCCATAAATCGCTTAATTTTCAACAAAGCGTCTTGATAACCAGGTATTTGAACTTTTTCAAATAAGTTCACCTTCTGTGTTGTTTTCTTTCTTGCATACTCTAACAGATTGAGTTTAGCATTCATAAACTCTGTATCTATTGCTGTATGTGCTAGTTTTTTCAACAGATATATTCCATCTAAATACCATTTAGGAGCATTAAAATGACTGTAAGGTTTCAATTCAAATTCTACTTTCTCAAGAATAGGAATCCTAACTCCTGCAATTTTTTTAATACCAAGTTTTACATCTGTAACAGTAACTAGCGTTGGATCAAACTCCTTCCATAAGGCTACCATGGCTTCATATTGCTGTATCTGTTGTTCTAACTGTTTATTCAACTCTACAGCATCAATTTTACAACGCTTCACCTCCATGCGTAGAGCACTCTCCTTACTTTTGATAATAGGCAGAGTACGCTGGCGCATTTTTAAGCTTTTTTCCAGCTGCTGGTATGAAGTTTTATTGTATTGAAATTTTATAGCCATATTAAAATAATTTTAAAGCAAATTACTTCTTATCGCCTTTCCAGAATTCATCCACTAAGTCTTGACGAATATTAACTTCATCTTGACGGAAGTACTCTCCAAATAAGCCCCAAGCTTCGTCAAGCATCTGTGTAATATTTAAGTTTACATCAATTGCTAATAGTTTTTCTGAATACTCATCAGCGAAAGAAATCGTACGCTCATCATAATCTGTTAAATCAAAACCATTCTCTCGTTTAGTTTTAGCATTAGCAGCATCTGCATAAAGACGTACCGCAGCATTCATTACTTGTGGGTGGTCTTTACGTGTTTTCTTACCAATAACTAACTGTTTTAATCGAGAAAGAGAACGGAATGGATCCACAATAACTTTACCAATATCACTATCTCTACGAAGGAATAACTGCCCTTCCGTAATATAACCTGTATTATCGGGAACAGCATGAGTAATATCTCCACCTGAAAGCGTAGTTACAGCAATAATCGTAATAGATCCTCCATCAGGGAACTGAACAGCTTTTTCATACACTTTAGCTAAATCTGAATATAAAGAACCTGGCATAGAATCTTTTGAAGGAATCTGGTCCATACGGTTCGATACTATTGCTAAAGCATCGGCATAAGATGTCATATCCGTTAGAAGTACTAGTACTTTTTCATTCTTTTCTACAGCAAAATATTCTGCAGAAGTAAGAGCCATATCAGGAATAAGAAGACGCTCAACAGGAGGATTCTCCGTTGTATTCATAAAACAAACAATTCTATCTAATGCACCTGCATTAGAAAAGACATTTTTGAAATACAAATAGTCATCATTAGTCATACCCATACCACCTAAGATAATCTTATCTGTTTCGGCACGTAATGCCACATTGGCCATTACTTGGTTGAAAGGTTGATCAGGGTCGGCAAAGAATGGGATTTTCTGTCCAGAAACAAGCGTATTATTCAAGTCAATACCAGCAATACCTGTAGCGATTAGCTCTGATGGCTGTTTACGACGCACAGGGTTCACTGATGGACCTCCAATTTCAACTTCTGTTCCTTCTACTGATGGACCTCCATCAATAGGCTCACCATAGGCATTAAAGAAACGACCTGCAAGTTGCTCACTAACTTTAATAGTAGGAGCTTTGCCTAAGAAAACAACTTCGGCATTATTAGGAATACCTTCTGTACCTTCAAAAATTTGAAGCGTAACAACATCCCCAATAATCTTTACCACTTGGGCAAGTTTACCGTTTACTGTAGCTAACTCATCAAAACCTACACCAGTAGCTTTTAATGAACAGGTAGCTTTAGTAATTTGAGTAATCTTAGTATATATTTTTTGAAAAGCTTTTGTTGCCATCTTTATTCTATATTTACTATTTTACTTTTTGTGTTGAGCTACTAAATCTTTAACCTTAGTCAAATATTTTTCATACTCTTCAGATTTATAAGCAGCATAATTCATCTGTTTACACTCATTAATAAGACCTTTAAAGAAGTCCATTACCTCTGTAAAAGTTTCAAAATCAAAATCTGTATGACAAATATCTATAATTAAGTCAAGAATAGCTTCTTGACGCTCCAATGGAGTTACAGCATCAATCTCATCAAATGCATCTTGCTGAAGAATTACAAAGTCTATTAACTCCGACTTCCAGAAGATTACATGATATTCTGCTGGCACACCATCGTCACCAAGAATATTAATCTGTTCTGCAATTTCTTTACCTCTTTGCAAACGATTTTTCAACTCATTTACTTTACCAATCCATTGATCATTAATTTTCTGAGCAATGTGCTCTTCAAACTCAGGATATTCTATATATTTTGAATAAGAATCAATAGGATTAACAGCTGGGTAACGCTTACGGTCTGCACGGTCTTGTTCTAGAGCGTAAAAACAACGAGCTACTTTTTTAGTATTCTCTGTTACTGGCTCTTTCAGGTTACCCCCTGCTGGAGAAACTGTACCTATAAAGGTAATAGAACCCGTTTCACCATTTTTTAATTCAACAAACCCAGCACGTCCATAGAAGTTTGAAATAATCGCTGAAATATCCATAGGGAAAGCATCAGGACCAGGAAGTTCTTCCATTCTATTAGACATCTCACGCAAAGCTTGTGCCCAACGAGATGTAGAGTCTGCCATTAACAACACTTTAAGTCCCATTGCACGATAATACTCAGCAATAGTCATAGCTGTATATACAGAAGCTTCACGTGCAGCAACTGGCATGTTAGAAGTATTAGCAATAATAATCGTACGCTCCATTAGTTTTCTTCCTGTATGTGGGTCTACTAACTCAGGGAACTCTGTAAAAATTTCTACAACTTCATTAGCACGCTCACCACATGCTGCAATAATCACAATATCTGCTTCAGCTTGTTTAGATATAGCATGCTGCAATACAGTTTTACCAGTACCGAAAGGACCTGGAATAAAACCTGTACCACCTTCAACCATTGGATTAAGCGTATCAATAACACGAACTCCAGTCTCCAAGATTTTATAAGGTCTTGGTTTAAACTTATAATTCACCATTGGCAATTTTACAGGCCAACGTTGTACCATAGTTACCTCAATATCCTTACCAGATGCATCTGTTAATACAGCCACTACATCTTCTATCTTATAATTACCTTCCTGAACAATAGACTTAACTACCAATTCGCCCTCTAATGTAAAAGGCACCATTATTTTAAGTTTTTGGAAGTTCTCTTCAACCTCTCCTAACCATGCTGCTGCAATAACTTTATCGCCAGCCTTAGCTAGAGGTTTAAAATTCCACTCTTGTTCTTTATTTAACGGATAAGTATATTGACCTCTCTTTAAAAAGATACCATCCATTTTATCTAGGTCATTCTGCAATCCATCGTAGTTTCTAGATAACATACCTGGACCTAACAACACCTCTAACATATGACCAGTAAACTCAGCTTCAGCACCCATCTGTAAACCTCGAGTGCTCTCGAACACTTGTACATAAGCATTCTGTCCTTCCACTTTAATTACTTCGGCCATCAGTCTGTCTCCACCGGTGGTAATATAGCAAATCTCATTTTGAGCAACTGGTCCATCAACTACGATAGTCACCATATTAGCTATAACCCCATTAACAGTTCCTTTTGTCGCCATATATATTTTAATTATTTTCTAAATTCTTCTGGAATTTGAACTTGATTCTTAAGTGAATTAATTATTTCTCTAAAGTATCGATTACCTTCTTCTGTATCTAATGGTAACCATCTTTCGATCATACTTATCTGTAGTAAGAATACAAATATGCGCTCTATAGTGAAGTAGTTGAAAAATGTTTGATCTTCCATCCAGTTCCACTTAAGCATATCAGTTTTCTTCTCTCTCATTAGCAAATTCTCTTCTTCTGAAATTCTCATTACAGCAGGGAGATAATCTAATACAGAGCCTAATCCAAAATCTCTAGCACTTGACTGACGAATCTGTTGAGCTATAGAATCTGAACCAATAATTTGATCTTGATAATCTATCTGATGTTTCCTACTAGAAATAGCTATAAATAAATTATTTAATATAGCATTAAACTCATACCACTCCTTTACAAATTTGTTTTTACACTTCATTGCAAAGTCATAATAGAGGCCTGTTAATATGTTTTCTAATAAAATATCACCAGTATATTTTTCTGAAAAATAGTTTTCCAAAAAACTAACCATATATAATGGAAAGCCTTTGGCCTTATCTTCACCAATTCTAACGATCTCAATTAATTTAACTAAATCCTCTGAAGTATATACCCCCTCTTTACTAACTGCTGCGTTTTTGTCATTCAGTAGTAACAGTAGGTTTTGATTGTCTATTTCTAAATAGAGAAGGTCTATAATAGCCTTATCATTTGAAGATAATTCAGGGTATAATTCTTCTCTAAAAGAAGATGTAGTGTAATTTAATTTGTTATCCTCAAGAGCAAGTTCTGGTAAACCAGCAATTAAGTAATAGTATTTACTCATAGTTACTCCTTTATATTTAGTGTTTATTTATTATCACCAAATAACATTTGAATTAATTGCGGACGTAAATAAGCTTTAAAATAATTTATAAACTCTTCGTCACCAAAGTTAATCTTATACGATCCATCTTGAGGTGCCACAGTAAAATTAGATTTTATACCATTTACTTGTTCTATTTTCAGACCTTTATCCAACAGCTCATTAGCTTCTTTTGCAAAGTATGATTTCAAGCCTTCAGCGTCTGCCGTAGAAATTACCATACCTTCATCAGATGCCCAATTCTTAGCCATTGACAACATAAACTGGTGCAGAAAATCTTCGTTTGTTGTGAGTTTCTTTACAGAATCTGTTACTGTTTGTCCAACTAGCAAATCTGTAATTTCAGTTTTAAGAGCATTAACAGATTGATTTGCAAAGAGCTTTAATTCGGACTGTGTATTTTCACTAAGTTCTTCTGACTTAGCTTTTGCTGTATTGATTATTGATTCGGCCTCTTTATTTGCCTTCTCAATAATTTTTGCAGCCTCCTTTTTTGCTTCATCTAGCAAACTCTGAGCTTGAGCATTTCCTTTCTCAACACCTTCGCGATAAATTTTATCTGCTAACTCTTGAATTTTGTTTTCCATTTGTAGAGACTATATATAAATTTATTATGAATATTTTCGTATTTCCAAATTTAATAAAATTAAACATTTTGCAAAGCTTTAACCCAGCAAAAAAATAGCAATTATGTATAATTTATATAACTTTTCGTCATATTTAATATATATCCGTTTTTAAGACCTTAAAATAAAAAGATAATAAAAATACGTTATAGAACATATACAGCATAATAGAGTCTTTAAATAATAAAGTAATTAAAATACAAAAACCAAAAAGATGATATTATTACACTATATATTTAAGAATCTTCTTATTAGTGAAAATAAAACATTTTTACATTAATATTAAAATTGTTTAGTAATTAGCTTTTATATTTAGCACTAAGATAAGTACTATTTGCTAGATAGACATAGCATTTCTTAAATATATTCAAGCAATTATTATATAAATCAAAGACTATTATATATAAGTCTATTATCTCCATATTTGCACAACTATTGAAGTGTTTAAGCGATAAAAGCACAGATTATAAATAAGTTAAAGGAGTTCTTAAGCATACCAATTATATCTACTAAAATATAAACTATAAGAACTCTAAATCTGAATAAAAAGTAATATTGAAAAGCATATTTGTAAGTATTAAAAAAGAATAGAAAACTTACTATATATTATATGATAATATAATTAAACACTTTTACAGTACAAACTGACAATTAATCAAATCATTATAGTAAAGAAGCGAAACTCTTTACCTTATATAAGATAAGGAGTAGTTATATCATAAACTAATAGAGCAATAGAACTAGATATAAATTAAAATCACCCAACTATAAATTTTCATTATACGGTAAAATTGAATAAACTATTTCTATGCCTAATTAGGAAAGAAATAACACTTTAAGACTTTATCTAAATATAAATAAAATGTATTGTAAGATACTTCAATAATCAAATTTCAAAGCAAGCTTTAATAGAGTTAGTGTAATAGTATTAAACTACTATTAATACAACTACTACTTTATTCAATATCTTATTCTAATAAAATTAAAAAGGCTGAT
>JASLCG010000093.1 GCA_030151885.1 Bacteroides sp. | reverse complement strand
TTTTGGGCTAAAAGTAATATTTAAACAGCTTTAATAAGCTTATTGTAATATCTAATTTAAAAAAGTTAGCAAACAGTTAGCGACTTTAATAATTATACCTCTTTTGTCTTCTAAAAAAATAGTAATTGTGTTTAGGTCTGACACATCAAAGATTGATATATATTAAGATTCTTGTAATAGATATCTTTCGTTCTTCTTTCGGTATTTAAGAGTAGAGTAGAGATAGATCAGGTCTTTCTACATTGCCGATATGCTCCTTCTTAGTTGCCGACATACCTCTGTCTTATTGCCGATATACTTGAGGTATGTCGCCGAGAAGATGTAACCATATCGGTAACTTCAATTTTATAAGACTTACTTGATTAGTATTAATGCTTTATAAGTCTTATAGCCCAATATTTATTGCTATTTAGTGGTTTATACTCTTTCTTATTTGTTTACGGAGTAAGCTTTCGATACTCCTTGCATACACCTTTTGATTTTAAGGTAGATCGGTCTTAAATAGCAACCTGTTGTTTAGTTGTAAACAATATAGTAGAAAAGTAGTTTTGTTGTTGATTTACACCTTATATCTCTTTACTTTTGTTTAAAATTTTACAAGTATGCAGAACGATATAAAGAGAATTGCAGTGTATTGTGCATCGTCAAGTGGTAATGACGAGCAATATGTTAAAGCAGCTTTTAACTTAGGCAAGGCAATAGCAAACTCTGGTAAAGGGCTTGTTTATGGAGGTGCAAAGGTGGGCTTAATGGGAGCTGTAGCAGATGGGACGCTCTCTATGGATAAAGAGGTTATAGGGGTAATACCTACTTTCTTAATGAAAAAAGAGTTGGCCCATAAAGGACTCAGCCAAACTTTTGAGGTGGAGACCATGCACGAGCGTAAAGCTAAAATGATAGAGTTGGCCGATGCATTTATTGCACTTCCAGGAGGTTTTGGAACGATGGAGGAGTTATTCGAAGTGATGACATGGGCACAACTTGCTCTACATAGAAAACCTATAGGCCTACTAAATGTTGATGGCTTTTACGATGCCTTTATTGAGTTAATCGAGGGGATGATAAGCCGAGGCTTTTTGAAGGAAGAGTATCGTAACCTGATAGTGGTTGATACTGATGCTGAAAGCTTAATTGATAAGTTAGAAGCGTATGTACCGCTGAAAAACGACAAGTGGTTTGTTGTAAAATAGTTGAATCGTATAGAGTAAGAATAGATATGGTGTATTACGTGATAATGTAAATTTATTAGGTTATACTCTATATAAAAGTAAAAGGCAACTATTAATAGTTGCCTTTTTATTTACAAGTAAAATGGTATAATAATATTACACCTTCATTTTTCTATTTTTTTTGTATGCTTCTACACGCTCTTTTATCTCTTCAATTGGTAAGTTTGCAGGAAGCTCCATGGTTGTTCTGTCGCTTATAGGGACATGAATCACTCTTCCAGTATTCTCCTTCACCTGTTGTAACACCAAAAGCGCTTGTTGATGCTCTGTTAATCGAGTATTACGCTTTCTTAGCTCTCTTTTTCTTCTCTCCGAAAGATTACGATTTATTGCCATATTTATTAATTTATAAAGTTCTGTGTATTTATAAACTACATAGCATATAGACTATATAATTACATACACTTTAAGAATTACGGTTTAGTATCAATGTATATATAGAATACTGTTTGCTGTACAATTTAAAATTATTGTATAACGGCGTTAAGAAGTTCTCCAACTCCTATCAGCACGGATAGGGTAGAGCCTTTATTCATTTATATACTTTATACAAGTACACAGTTTTTAATATATATATTGAGTAAGTTGGTATATAACACCCCTTCTACTGATTTTGGGGGTAATGAAGTGCTTGACTTCAAATATAGAGAGTACGCATTAATAGAAGCTTTGTAATAATGGCTCAGTTTAATGGTACAATTTTAAATATACAAAAAATAAGTGAGGTTTCCCAATTTTTAAGTTCTTATATTCTGATATTCAGACTTTAATATGCTTTTTGTTTGTTGGGCAACTTTTTAGTGTGGGGGTTGATAAGGGGTTTAATTTAGATTAGTACTTTTAAGAGATCAATAAAAAAGGGCATAAAAAAAGTGAGCAGATGTCTAAATACATCTACTCACTTATCAAAGTATCTTATAAAACTAGATTATTAGTAACGGTTATTGTAACCACCACCGAAGTTGTTATAACCACCGTTGTTTCTAGGAGCTCTTGGGCGAGCTACAGTAACGTTGATAGTCATTCCTTCGAAATCTGTTCCGTTCAATTCGTTAATAGCATTTTGACCAGCAGTATCGTCAGACATTTCTACGAAGCCAAAGCCACGAGATCTACCTGTTTCTCTGTCTGTAATAACTTTTGCAGATGTTACTTCACCAAAACCTGCAAATAACTCTTCTAAACTCTCTGTTGTTGTACTGAAGTTTAGGTGAGACACATAAATGTTCATTGTTCTAAATTTAAAAAATTATTGATTAGACGAATTAGCCAACGCAACGTTCACGGCATTCATGCCTTTTTTGCCACGCTCTAATTCGAATGTTACTTTATCACCCTCTTTAATATTTTCTGGGGCATTGCTGATGTGGAAGAAATACTTATCCACTGTCGCAGCATTTTTAATGAAACCATATCCTTTGTCAGTATTAAAGAATTCAATACGTCCTCTTAGAATTGGGTCTTCTCTATCTTCTTTTTGTGGTGTTGAAATCGCGATATCTTCTAGAGCCACTTCTACCATGCTCTCTTCAGTAGGAGGCGTATCTGTAATGTTTCCATTGGCATCTACATAAGCTATCATATCCTCAAAGGTACTTTTTGGACTATTCTTTCTCTCCTCTTTGCGTTGTTGTTTTTCTTTACGCTTCTGTTGTTTGTTTTTCTCTATCTCTCTTTTATTGAATGAGTTTGATTTTGCCATACTTTGTTTCTTAAACAGTTTAATTAATACTCGAATAGTTCTCTAAAATTGTCGGATAATTAGATTTGATATTTTCAATACACCATGTTTTATCAAACTAATAACATCCTTCATCATCTAGTCTTGATATTAAGAGGCTCTTTGCGATCTCTTTCTATCTTTTCGGAATGGTTTTGCTTTTGCAGCAGCACCAGTCCTTCTGCTTTTATCTCCTTGATAGCCTTTTTTGTCGTTTGTAGCAGCAGTTCTACTACGTCTTGGTTTACTATCATTTTTATCACTTCTTCCTTTGCCTGCTCTAGTTCTGCTTGTACCAGCATTACTACTGCGTTTATTGCGGAAGTTTTGCGAAGCATTACGTTTGGCTCTTACCTCGCTTTGCGAAGGAATTTTTTCGGGTCTTTCGTTAAGTGCAGGAATCTCTTTGCCAATTAGCTTTTGTACATCATCTAGTAGCCACACTTCATCTGCGGCGCAAAATGTAACAGCTGTACCAGTTTTACCTGCACGTCCTGTACGTCCAATACGGTGTACATAAACTTCTGGAACATCTGGTAAGTCGTAGTTTACTACTAGCTCTAAATCACTGATGTCAATACCACGAGCAGCAATATCAGTAGCTACAAGAACACGTAGTTCGTGCTCTTTAAAAGCTTCTAATGCACGTTGTCTATTGTTTTGAGATTTGTTTCCGTGTATGGCTGCACTACCTATGTTTGCTTTATTAAGCAATCTAGCTATTTTATCGGCACCATGCTTTGTTCTGGAGAAGACCAATGCAGTTACTTGGCTATTAAGTTTTAATAGGTCAATTAACATTTGAGGTTTCTCATCTTTCTCTGCATAGTATAAATTCTGTGTAATGGTATCAACTACAGATGATGTAGGACTGACCTCTATACGAACAGGATTTCTTAATATGGATTTAGATAGTTGGGCAATGCTTTTTGGCATTGTTGCAGAGAAGAATAATGTTTGTTTCTCTTTAGGAAGTCTAGGCAGTAACTTTTTAATATCATGGATAAAACCCATGTCAAGCATTTGGTCTGCTTCATCTAGAACAAAATGATCTACAGCACGTAAACTTACGTATTTCTGATTCATTAAGTCTAGTAGTCGTCCAGGTGTTGCTACAAGAATATCTACACCAGCTTTTAAGCGGTTTACCTGTGTTGCCTGTTTTACACCACCATAAATAACACAATGGCGTAAACCAGTGTATGCAGTGTACTCTTCAAGACAATCGTCTATTTGTATAGCAAGTTCACGTGTAGGAGTTAAAATAAGTGCTTTTATCTCTCTTCGTTTACTTTTACTCTTCTCTTTAGCAAGGTAAATGTGTTGTATGATGGGTAGTGCGAATGCAGCTGTCTTTCCGGTACCAGTTTGCGCTAGTCCTAAAATATCTTTGCCCTCCAAAGCTGGAGTAATGGCTTGTTTTTGTATTGGGGTTGGGGCAGTATAGCCTTTTTCATTCAAGGCCTTTAAAATAGGGCCTTCAATATTTAACTCTTTAAATGTCATTTAATATAAATGTGTATTATGCTGTTTTACAGCTTGTTCCTAGTATCTCTATAATATAATAGAGTAAAACTATTGCTCCCTTCTAGTTAGGAAAGCATTAATTACAGTAATTAGGCAGTATTATAAACTGTCTAAATAATAGTTGTTTGAAAGGAGACTACTCCTTCCGATCATTATCTTCAATAAATTGTAAACTGTAATGGGAACCACATTGATGGGATAAGTACCTATATTGGACAAATAATTCAATGCTCTTTATTCTAAAGAATGGCTCAGGCTAACCCTGTTTCACTTTTTATCTCTTTTTTGAAAATAGCGTTGGTTTGTTAAACTTGTATTACTCTATCTATTCAGCCACGTAAAGATAAAGTGTATTTACTTGTAAAAGGACAAACCTAATATAATGATAAATATCTGTATGCAGATTGATGTTGAAGATGGGCTTTAGCCTATAAAACCGAATATTCCATCGCAAGGAATAGATAATTATCTCTAAACAAGAAAGCTGATTTTGTGGTCGTTCTTTAACGATGGGAAGATTAGCACGAAGTGGCATAATCATACAAAGTGTAGAAAAGATACAATATAACTTGTTTGCTTATAGCACAAAGATAGGGATTATAATTGAAGAATGTGCAGATATGGAAGAGATTGTTAAAATATAATTGCCTATTCTCTTTTTTATTACTTGTAATGCTGTGCTATAATGTTTAAGTTTATATTTTAATATACTGATATATAGATAAATACTTCTTTGATGCTAAAAAATAATGTAATATATGGTAGGGTATGTGGGAATCATTATCTTTGAAGCAGCATATAAAATAACGACTACTTATGAACTTGAAATTAATGAAAAATCTACTTACAATAATTTTTACTTTCCTTATTATGGCATCTTGTGTAGGTCCTAGTAATAGGTATACTGTAAAAATAAATCGGACTATTACGCCTGTGAATGGAGAGCGTATCTATATTACTACACTTTTTGGGGATGCTATTGATAGTACTAAGGTTGATAAAGGTAAAATATACTTTGAAGGTGAAATAGAAGAGCCTACTGCTGTATGTTTATATAGTAATACAGGGACAATGCCTATATTATTACCCTTTATTCTGGAGCAAGGAAATATTACGATAGATTACG
>JASLCG010000090.1 GCA_030151885.1 Bacteroides sp. | reverse complement strand
AGACTCTACCAGGTAATTCAGTTTTAACATAAACAGAATCTCCCACTACACTTGTCAAACCATAACGCTTGAATATTGCATCGGCCTCTATAAAAGACATTCCTTTTACATCTGGCACAACAATAGCCTCTCCATGATGTGTGTATTTATCAATGCCCACAAAAACACCATAGATTACCAAAGCTACAAATACAAACATTAATAGTATGTTTATTACTAAGGCTAGTAATTTCTTTTTCATATTGTTAAATATAACAGCACACTTACGCTAGAACCTTTTCAATAAGGTCCTTTTAAAGGCACATATGATTAAGTTATCAAATATACAATATTTTGTCGACAGCCATACAATAAGCTTTTCCTTTTTCTTACTAGTATAGAGCCAACACTCCTGATTTCAAAATATTTAACGTTTTATTCTGTATAAAAAAAGAAGTAAAGAATCATAAAATAATCCTCTACTTCTTTTATCAGATTTTAAAAATAAGCTTAGCTTATTATCTACCGTTATATTCGTCAGAAACGGTTAATTTCTTTCTGCCTTTAGCACGACGTGAAGCTAAAACTCTACGACCGTTAGCTGTGGCCATTCTCTCACGGAAACCGTGTTTGTTCTTTCTCTTTCTATTCGAAGGTTGAAATGTTCTTTTCATTGTTATATATTGTTATGATGTTATTTGCTTAGATAATCGGGGTGCAAAAATAGGGACTTTTTTTAGAAAAACCAAGAAATCACTCTTTTTACTAAAACATTTTGCGTTTTTTGCTGATTTGGTTTATTTTTGTACAATTAATATAAATAACAAGATTGATACCCAATAAGTTTAAGGGATAATCAACAGAACTATAAATAACTACAAAAAGAACAATATGGCTACCACTGCAGACATAAAAAACGGTATGTGTATTGACTTAGATGGTCACTACTACTTCATTGTTGAATTTTTACATGTTAAACCAGGTAAAGGTGCAGCATTTGTACGTACAAAATTAAAAAGCGTAACTAACGGAAGAACTATTGATAAGACTTTCAATGCTGGTGTAAAAATTGATGAGGTAAGAATTGAGCGTCGTCCTTACCAATACTTATACCAAGATGATATGGGTTATAACTTTATGAATCAAGAAACGTTCGAACAAGTTAATATCCAGAAAGATATTATTACAGGTGTAGACTTCCTAAAAGAAGGAGACATTGTTGATATTGTATCCCATAGCGAATCAGAGACTGTTCTTTTTGCTGAAGTACCACAAAAAGTACAATTGCGAGTAACCTATACTGAACCAGGTCTTAAAGGCGATACTGCTACAAATGCAACTAAGCCTGCCACTTTAGAGACTGGTACTGAAATAAGAGTTCCTCTATTTATAAATGAAGGAGAACTTATCGAAGTAGATACTCGTTCTAGAGATTATACTGGCCGTGTAAAAGAGTAAAATCTCTTTTTATTCGTACAATTACAAAAGGGTGGTAAATATTTACCACCCTTTTTGTTCTTTGTCAAGATAATTATTAATTTAACTCTTTATTACAAAGAAATCATTATGCTATACTCTATCATTGTTCCTGTATATAACAGACCAGACGAAGTTAATGAGCTATTAGAAAGCCTTAAAACACAAACATTCAAAGACTTTGAAATCTTAATTATTGAAGATGGATCTAGTAATTCTTGCGAACAAGTGGTAAACAAGTATAGAGAAGACCTTGATATAAAATATTACTTCAAGAAGAACAGTGGCCCTGGTACAACCAGAAATTATGGCGCCGAAAGAAGTAATGGAGACTACTTAATCATCTTAGATTCCGATTGTATTATACCAAGCCATTATCTTGAAACCATAAACAGTACCTTAGCTGTAGAGGATTTAGATGCTTTTGGAGGTGCCGACTCTGCACACATATCATTTTCGCTAACTCAAAAAGCTATTAATTACTCTATGACCTCCTTTTTCACCACAGGTGGCATAAGAGGAGGCAAAAAAAAGATGGATAAATTTTATCCCAGAAGTTTTAATATGGGAATAAAAAAAAGTGTTTACTTGAAGCTAGGAGGATTCTCTAAAATGAGATTTGGAGAAGATATTGACTTTAGCATCCGAATTTTCGAAGCTGGATATAACTGTAAATATATTTCTGGAGCATGGGTATATCATAAAAGAAGAACTAACCTAAAGCGCTTTTACAAACAAGTTTTTAATTCTGGCATTGCTAGAATTAACCTCTATAAAAGATACCCTAACAGCTTAAAAATAGTACATTTACTCCCTTCTTTTTTCACCTTATATTCCCTATTATCTATTATTTTGGCTCTATTCTTTTCCCCACTATTTTTAATTCCTTTACTTATCTATACAGTTTTAGTTTTTATAGACTCGACAAAAAAGAACCATAGTTTCAAAATTGGATTCTTATCTATACTCGCAACATATATACAACTTATTGGTTATGGTTGCGGATTCATTCTCGCTTTTTGGAAAAGATGTATTTTACGTAAAAGCGAGTTTGCAGCATTTCAAAATTCATTTTACAAATAATTTAATTAATCACCCCTTATGAACTTAACTACGAAAAACACTCCAATATTAGAATGGGCCGAAGAAGATAGACCTAGAGAAAAACTATTAACCTATGGAGTGGAAAATCTCACTACTGTTGAACTAGTTGCCATTTTACTTGGATCAGGAAATAGAGAAGAGAGTGCAATTGACCTTGCACGGAAAATTCTACAGCATAGCAAGCAAGATTTAAACATCATGGCAAAGTGGAGCCCTTCGGAGTTCATGGCTTTCAATGGAGTAGGAGTAGCCAAATATGCCGCACTAAAAGCTGCATTAGAGTTAAGCAATAGAAGAAGAACTACAGAAGTAGAAAAAAGAAAGTCTTTTAGATGCTCCAAAGATATAAACGAACTTTTTCATCCATTACTATGCGATGCAGTACAAGAAGAGTTTTGGATTTTACTGCTTAACCAAGCCTGCAAAATCATAAAGCATATCAAAATAAGTAGTGGCGGAATAGATGGAACTTATGCAGACGTACGATCAATACTACGAGAAGCTATAATCAATAGAGCTACTCAAATGGCACTAGTGCACAACCACCCTTCAGGAAACACTACGCCAAGTATTAGTGACAAACAATTAACACGCAAAATTAAAGAGTCTTGTAGCATTATGAATATCACTCTTATAGACCATCTTATTATTTGTGAATCTGCGTATTATAGCTTTGCAGATAATGGCATTCTTTAAAACATAGATACTACAGAGAGCAATAAAT
>JASLCG010000084.1 GCA_030151885.1 Bacteroides sp. | reverse complement strand
CATAACTTGTGTTTTTCCACAAAGATAATATTTTTGATCTTCCCCCTACTTTTGTTGGTGATCCCTGATGAGTTCTAAATTGTACCGTAATTTTATAAGTAAAATAACGTATTATACAACTCATCATTCAAGAACATTATACAGCTACACATGCATTATAATATCGACTATATATAAACAAGAGGGGTATCTTAAATAAAACTAAGATACCCCTCCGTTATAGTAAGCCGCACTGATTGATGCGATGAAACTCCGATGAACATGGTTTGAGTGCTCTACACCTTTGTAATCCATTGTCTCCAAGGAGAACTCTTTCGAGTCATGGCCCGCCATTGAATGTAGAAGCTTGTCTCGGTTTTCAAATTTACTTGATGAGTTACCCAGTCAAGCAATGCGGCTAATTTCCTTTCAATTTTGTATAACAAATATACGTGCTTTGTATAATATAAACAAGTAGAAAAGACTTTTGTTTTGAACAGTATAAAAAAATAGTGTTAACCTTATAAGTTAACACTATTATATTTTATCAAAACTAAAATTTAAGCTTGTGCTTTTGCAACTATAGCTTTGAAAGCTTCTGGATGATTCATTGCTAAATCAGCAAGAACTTTACGGTTAATTTCGATACCAGCTTTACGAAGACCACCCATTAGTTTAGAGTAAGATAAACCTTCTAAACGAGCAGCTGCGTTAATACGTTGGATCCATAGAGAACGGAAATTTCTCTTTTTAGCTTTACGGTCACGGTAAGCATAAGTTAAACCTTTCTCCCATGAGTTTTTAGCTACAGTCCAAACGTTTTTTCTAGCACCAAAGTAACCTTTGGTTAATTTCAAAATTTTCTTTCTTCTTGCTCTCGAAGCAACATGATTTACTGATCTTGGCATAGTTTTTTAATTATTTAAGAATGTTAGCGTCGTATAAAACGATCTTTTAAAGGCTAATCATTCGGTTAATACTTTACAAATGATACTTCAGTTGCTTATTTTAAAGCTAAAAGTTCTAAAATTTGATTATGATCAGTATTGTGTACTAATGTAGTTTTAACCAAATTCTTTTTACGTTTCTTGCTTTTTTTAGTCAAAATATGACTGTGATAAGCATGCTTTCTTTTGATTTTACCTGTTCCGGTAAGAGCGAATCTTTTTTTAGCACCGGAATTAGTTTTCATCTTTGGCATTGTTATTTGTTTTAAATTATTAAATAAACATGGTAACGCACTATACCATAGAAGCGTTACGCATAGTTTTCTCTTGTATTATTTCACCTTTTTAGGAGATAATATGATTGTCATACGTTTACCTTCTAATACAGGAAGTTTATCTACTTTAGCATACTCTTCCAAGTCATTAGCAAAACGCAATAATAAAACTTCTCCTTGCTCTTTAAAGACGATAGAACGACCTTTAAAGAATACAAAAGCTTTTACTTTATCTCCATTTTCCAAAAAGCTAATTGCATGTTTCAATTTAAAGTTATAGTCATGCTCATCTGTTTGAGGACCAAAACGAATCTCTTTAAGAGTTACTTTAGATTGCTTAGCTTTTTGTTCTTTTTGACGTTTTTTCTGTTGATAGATAAATTTAGAAAAGTCAATAATTCGACAAACTGGAGGTTTAGCCTTTGGGGAAATCTCAACAAGATCAAGACCTCGTTCTTCTGCAATCTTCAAAGCTTCAGCTAAAGGATACACTTGTGACTCAATGTCGTCTCCAACAATACGCACTTCTCTGGCACGTATCTGTCTATTAGTTCTATACTGATCTTTTAAACTGTCATTTTTCATAAAATTTCTACTTCGTCTGTTTTGCTTGTTAATTATACCCAATATTATTTTCCTTTTCTTTTAAATGTGTAGCTTTCTTTAGAACACCATAAAAGCGTTATGCTACACAAATTCTGTGCAAATTTAGAACTTATTTATCATATTCTGAACTTCTTCGCTCAATTTTTTACCAAAATCAGCGATTTTCATCGTTCCTTGGTCACCTTCGCCCTGTTTTCTTACAGAAACCTCTCCATTTTCAGCTTCTTTCTCACCAACGATAAGCATATAAGGAACACGTTTTAATTCATTATCACGAATTTTTCTACCTATTTTCTCATTACGCTCATCTACATTAGCACGAATATCATAATCTTGAAGCTGTTTTTTAACTTCATACGCATAATCATTGAAGCGCTCACTAATAGGAAGAATACTTACCTGATCTGGCGCCAACCACAATGGGAATTTACCAGCAGTATGCTCAATCAGTACTGCAACGAATCTTTCCATTGAGCCAAACGGAGCACGGTGAATCATTACCGGACGGTGTTTTTGATTATCATCGCCAGTATATTCTAAAGCAAAGCGTTCTGGTAAGTTGTAATCAACCTGGATTGTACCTAACTGCCATTTACGACCTAAAGCATCGCGTACCATAAAGTCTAATTTAGGACCATAGAATGCAGCTTCTCCGTATTCTACTTTTGCTTTAAGCCCTTTTTCTTTACAAGCTTCTATAATAGATTGTTCTGCCTTTTCCCAGTTTTCATCACTGCCAATGTATTTTTCACGATTAACAGGATCTCTTAATGAGATTTGAGCTTCAAAATCAGTAAAGTTTAATGCTTTAAAAATGATGAAGATAATATCCATTACATCTAAGAACTCTTCTTTCACCTGATCAGGTCTACAGAATATATGTGCATCATCTTGAGTAAATCCACGAACACGAGTTAGCCCATGTAACTCACCACTTTGTTCGTAGCGATATACCGTACCAAATTCAGCAAGACGAAGAGGCAAGTCTCTATAAGACTTAGGAGACCACTTAAAAATTTCACAATGGTGAGGGCAGTTCATTGGTTTTAATAGATACTCTTCTCCTTCTTCTGGTGTATGAATTGGTTGAAAAGAATCCTTACCATATTTTGCATAGTGACCAGAAGTAACATAAAGTAATTTGTTACCTATATGAGGGGTCATTACTTGCTGATAGCCGAATCTCTTTTGAATTTTCTTTAAGAATTCTTCAAGTGTCAAGCGAAGCATTGTACCCTTAGGTAGCCACATAGGAAGACCTTTACCAACGGTATCAGAGAACATGAATAGTTCCATCTCTTTACCAATTTTTCTATGGTCTCTTTTTTTAGCTTCTTCAACCATTTCAAGGTACTCCGTAAGCATTTTTTGTTTAGGGAATGTTACACCGTAAATACGAGTTAACATTTTCTTATCTTCTTGACCTCTCCAGTAAGCACCTGCAACATTTGTAAGCTTAATAGCTTTAATAGGCGCAGTATTTACTAAATGAGGGCCTCTACATAAGTCTGTAAAATCACCTAGTGAATAGGTAGTAATATGACCATCTTCAAGCTCTTCTATTAGTTCACACTTGTAGGTTTGACCTTTAGCACCAAACTCTTTTAAAGCATCGGCTTTACTAATATTTTTACGTACAACGTCATTCTTAGCAGAAGCAAGCTCTTTCATTTTAGCTTCAATTTTAGCTAAATCAGATTCTTTAATGGTCGCCGTACCAGGATCTACATCATAATAGAACCCTTGCTCAACAGCAGGACCTATACCAAATTGGATACCTGGATATAAAGCTTGTAACGCTTCAGCAAGAAGGTGTGCACTTGTATGCCAGAACGTATGTTTACCTTCTTCATCATCCCATTTGTAAAGCATGATTTCAGCATCTTCTTCAATTGGACGACTCAAATCATACGTTTCTCCATTCACACCACAAGCTAAAACATCTTTAGCAAGACGAGGACTAATACTTTCTGCTATTTGCAGACCAGTTATACCCTTATCGTATTCACGAATGGAGCCATCGGGGAATGTAATTTTAATCATCATGTTATATTATTACCTTTTAACTAAGTTTCTAAATTACAAAAGTAAAGAATCTATTCTATTATTTTAATTTTTATTGAAAAAATATCATTTCAAATTACTACGAAACCTTTTAATTATATTATAAGATTCAACTATTCCTAACTCACCAGCCTTACTTAAGTCAGAAATACCTCTTTCATTGTCATCCATATAGATGTAAATCAGTCCTCTATTAAAATAAGCCTCTGCAAAGTTACCATCTAATTCTATTGCTTTAGAGTAGGCAGCTAAAGCTGATGTATAATCTTTCAACTCGAACGAGAGCCTTGCTTTATTAAAATATGCATAAACAAAATCGGGAGCTAGTTTTATAACCTCATCCAGATCTCTAAACACTGATTCATACTCCATATTAGAAACCTTGCGTGTAGTTGCTGTTATTTGAGTATCTTCTGCCTTAGCATATTCAATCTGCTTTAATCTAGCTATAGAACGTAAGAAGTATGCAGGGTAAAAAGCATCATCAACTTTTAATGCCTCTGAGAAGTCTTTTATAGCACTATCTATATCTTGTACTAACATAAAGTCGAGCCCTCTCGCAAACCAATTCTTGACATTGTATGGATCTTTTTCAATAGCTAATGTATGTGTATCTATTAACGCAAAATATTGATTAGCCTCTTCTAAAGTTAAAGCTTTATCTCTATTCGTTATTAATAAAGCATGAGGTAAGAATCTCATATTATTTAAATCATCAATAAACTTATGATTATGAATTGTACTTCTTAAATCATCATGTTTTTCAAAATAGCTCAACATAAAATAAGGTTCCGTTTTTACTACAACCTTTTTATTTTGAATTTTACCTCTATACTCGCTCGTGTAGTTCCTACTGATATCGCTTCTATCAGCTACAACTAAACGTTTGTAATTTTGCATATTTTTATCAGAGCGTTTACGAGTCTCTTCTGCCTCTTTATTTTTATTACCAGATTGATTGTTAGATTGTTCAAGTTGCATTTGAAGCATTCTCATCTCATCGTCCTCTGCTCCTTTAAGATTACCCATTTTTTTTCTGGCTTCATAACGGTAGTGATACCCAGGGTAGAAAGTAGGAAAAACAGCCAATACCCTACTAAAGTCTGACTCTGCACCTCTTAAGTCTCCCGTACGTATTCTTAACATCCCCCTATTAAAAGTAGCCATCATATTATCAGGGTCAATGTTTAAGACAAAATCAAAATCTTCAATGGCTTTATTGTAGTCACCAACTCTAAATCTTAACAGTCCTCTGTTATAGTGTCCAAAAAAGTTATTAGGCTCAATATTTAAAGCTAAATCATAATCACTCATAGCCCCTCTTAAGTTGTTTTGATGAAAACGTGCTAGGGCCCTATGTATAAAATGATCAGCATCCTTTCCACTTAAATAAATAGCTTCATTCAGATTTAGCTCTGCTTCACTATAATTGTTTCTCATCAGATTAATCATTCCCTTAGAAGCCCATATATTAGCATCAAACTGATCTATTTCCAGAGCTTTATCAATATAGTTCATTGCACTTACAGTATCTTTTTGGCGTAAAGCAATGTCACCTTTCATTAAATAAGCAACTGTGTACTTTGGAGATACCTTAATTAGGTTATTTAATACGCTAGTTGCTTCATCGTACTTTTCTTTATTGATATAACTCAATGACAAGTTGTTTAGTGCGCTAACATCTTCAGGGTCATACATCAATATTTTTTTATAATCTTCAATAGCACCTTCAAAATTATTCTGATGAATCTTTGCAATACCCCTAACCTGATATGCCGCTACAAAGAAAGGATTTCGCTCAATCACAGCATTACAATCTGCTTCCGAGCCAATATAATCATCCAAGTTCAATTTAGCTAAGGCCCTAAAGAAGTAAGGTAAATGCAAATAAGGTTTAGCATTTATCACTTGATTAAAGTACTGTATAGATAAAACATAATCTTCATAATACAGTGCATTATGACCAATTCTCATTACACGGTCAGTATTTATCTGTCCCATAAGAAGAGTTGGCAGTAGTAAAAGTAAGCCTAATATTTTTTTTCTCATAAATTTAATATTCGATGTATAGCTATAAACAAATGTAGCAAATCTTACTACTTAATAAATACTTATAGTTTCCTTTTTTAATTTATTGACTTTTAAAGCTATTCTATTGCAATATTATGAAGTAAATATTCACATTTAGTCTCTATAAAACTAAAAAGAGGAGAAAAGACTTAACTTTTCCCCTCTTCATTAATTAACTTATCAAGAATGTAGGCAATAAATTATTTTCCTACACTTTTAATTTTGTAGTGAGTTCTAGCTTTACCTTGAACTATCTTATTAAGCTTAGATCTAACCATTTGCTTTCTTAATGGAGAAATATGATCTATAAACATCATACCATCAAGATGGTCAAATTCATGCTGCATAACTCTAGCTAAATACCCTTCGACTTTTTCTTTATGTTCTACGAAGTTCTCATCCATATAACGAACATATACAATATCCGGACGTGTTACATCTTCTCCTATTCCTGGCAAGCTCAAACACCCTTCACCCATTGTTACATCTTCTCCATCAACCTCTTCAATATAAGGGTTAATAAATACTTTTCTATAATCTCCCAATTCAGGCATGTCTTCTGCCAAGGGGGTTAAGTCAATTACAACCAATCGAATAGGAAGTCCTATTTGTGGTGCAGCTAAACCTATACCATCAGCATGTTCCATAGTTTCATACATGTTCTGAATCAACTCTTTTAAGTTGGGATAATCTGGTGTAATATCTTGTGCAACCTCTCTCAATACAGGTTGTCCATATACATAAACTGGTAATATCATATCTTAATTTAAATACTTATGTTCTGATTAGAATAAACGTTTATTTTCCAAATATGTTTGCAAAATTATTGTTGCACTAACCTCATCTACTAAAGCCTTATTTTGTCTATCTTTCTTTTTAAGCCCAGCTTCTAGAATACTACGCTGTGCTAAAACTGAGGTAAAACGTTCGTCAACAAACTCAATAGGTATGTTTGAAAATATTTTTTTATATCTATTTACAAATGGATTTATATATTTCATACTTTCAGAAGGGGTATTATCCATCTGCTTTGGTAAGCCAATAACAACTTTTTCAACTTTCTCTTTTTGAAAATAATCCGTCAAAAAATCAATTAATGTATGGGTTGGAACAGTTGTTAACCCATTCGCTATAATTTGCATAGGGTCAGTTACAGCTATACCCGTACGCTTTCTACCATAATCTATCGCTAATATTCTGCTCATATTCGACTACAAAAGTACAACTATTACTTTAATTATAAGTAAAACCTAGCACAAAGTTATCGCTTCTAATCTTTTATATACAACAAAAAAGGTACTACTTTATTTTAAATATAAAGTAGTACCTTCAACTGTATAGAACTATATACTGAGATTATAACTTAATCTTTACTATTAGTTTTCTTATCTCTCCATCACTAATTATTGGTGCATGTGCATCCTCTGGGTATGCAATAAAGAAATCACCAGGCTTCAAAGTAAAATACGTTTGCGGAGTATCAGTATAAAGCCCAAAATCTCCATCGGCCTGATAAGGAGTCTTAACCTTATTAATATTCTCTAAAGCAGACCATCCAATGGTCTCCTCTCCTTTTAGTAATACATGAATGTCTAAATAAGCTTCATGAATTTCTAAAACTTGATCTTCTTTTTTTACTCCTTGTACAGTAGAGTTATTGATAAAAATATTTTCACCATCCAACTCAATTCTTTTCTCTGCACTATTTAATAAATCATTAGCTTTAATGTAATCAAAAGCTATTTTGAATGCAGGATTAAGTTTTTCAATACGAGCACTCTCTTTTAAAGTCGATAAAATCATATAATTGTATAATTAATTACTCCATATTATCTGTTGTAGGACGTAGGAAGTAAAGTTGTAAACACAAAGCTAATAATACAACTCCACCTAATAAAGCAAACCCTAGACCTAAATTACCATCATCTGTAAATGTTCCTAATAGCTGGGTTACATATGCTCCTGCAGCTACACCAACTAGATTCATTATACCATAAGCTGTAGCCCTATGTTTAGAGGATACAAACTGACATAAAATAGGCATATTATTAGCATCAAACATACCATAACCTATACCAAATAATACCCCTGCCACAACAGCCATATAATCAGTACCTAACCCAAGTAATAATAGTGAAGGTATTGTTAAACTTAATCCGATAGCACTAGTATAAATTCGGCCTCGTATATTCTTTTGCACCCACCTATCAGATAAAGTACCACCAATAAGAACACCTATAAAAGAAGAGAAAGCAATAGTTATTGTTGATACCGGACCAGCAATAGACATATCTACCCCTAAACTTTCTTGAAATAGTGTTGGTAGCCAGTTTTTTGTAGCCCAACCTGGAAGACTTGGAGCAGCAAAGTAAAACAAGATAATCCAAAAAGACATATTCGATAATAATACACCAAATACTTTAAAGAAATCTTTTACAGCCTGACCAATTGTAGTCTTAGCTTTTTCAAGAATACTATCTTCTTGTTTTTCTGTATCATGAAGTAATAATACAAGTAGCAAAGAATAAACTACACCAATAACACCAAACCACTTAAATGTTGAGTGCCAACTAAATTGTGCAGCTATAGTCGCTCCAAAGCCACCAATAGCTTGCCCCATATAGAGACCAGTCATATGAATTCCAATCGCTAATGACCTTGATTTTCCCGTATGATACTCAGCTATTAAAGCTAGTCCTGCAGGAATATAAAGAGCCTCACTCACACCCATTAAAGCTCTTAGCCAATATACTTGTGAATAAGTTGATGCAAAGCCCATTAGAAGAGTTACACCAGACCATACAAATAAGCTTCCTACGATTAGCCACTTCTTGCTTAGTTTATCTGCAATAGATCCTGCAAGAGGACTCATTAAAGCATATACCCATAAAAATACAGCCATCAGATTTCCAAAACGTTCAGCCGAACTTAACTCTGCAATATCTATTTGCATAGAATCTCGCATCGTACTCAACATTTGCCTATCCATGTAGTTTAAAAGGGCTACAATCCATAACAAGGCAACAACTAACCAAGGATAATATTTTGTGTTTTTCATTTTAAGTGTTATCTATTTTTTTATTATGCGTAATGTTTTCGAAGTTCTTACACCAGGCTTAAGCTCTCCTCCTAACAGATACAAACCATTAGGTACAGGAACTGCAATTGCACCTGCACGAGCTAAGTGCTTAGACTCTGCTACAGCCATCCACGACGTTGTAGTAGTGTCTAGTTTATAAAGAGTACTATTAAAAAGATACCAATTAGGGTCGTGTCTTAAATAGTCGTTTTGAAGCTTATCTATACTATCTTTTTCTGCTTGAATATTGGTTTTATCTTTAAATCTAATACGATTCAAAGCAGCTTCAAAAACCTTTTTATTTACTCCTGCCATAGCATAGACACTTTTTTCGTCTATTTTAACTACACAGCCACCACTAAAAGTTAGGGTATCATTTTCTATTGCATTCTGATATTCAAAACAATCTGTTTCATTTACAACTTTATAAGTTTTAGTTGAAACAAACGGTACCTTAGTTTCGTCACCACTATAGAAGCCCGAGCTAGTATAAAAACTACCATTTAATGAAAAAGAAATAGATTGAAGCAATGATGACTCAAGACATGAGTCGTCAATGCTCCAACCTTCATTTAAATTATTCAGATTTAATTTAAACAACTTTTTCGAAAACTCCTTCTCTGTATTACCTCCAGCTATAATAATTGTACTATTGTGCATTGCACCCGACATATTATCAATACCAACAGGTAAACTCGGAAGTGTATCAATACATAATTGATTATTTTTTGTATCTAAAAATAATTTAAGTGTAAATTTTAATTGCCCATCGTTATTATTACCACCTATAAAGTACAAAGTATCTTTATCTTGAACAGAAACCCCATAAGCAGCTTCATTTGGTAATTCTCCTATTTTTGTCCATTCCAAAAATGAAGAGTTTTCATTTATCACTTTTGCCTGATAAATTCCTTTATAATACCTTTTTTCACCACCATCATATACAGGTTTCTCTGGAAAATTACAACCTCCTGCTAAAATTATTGTATTATTTAAGTTTCCAGCATAAGCACCAGATACGCCATACTCATATCCTACTTCACTAGTAGGAAATCCATCTAGCAAATCCATATCAAAGACCTCCTTGTTATTCTGTTTGCTACATGCAGCAAACAGAATTGAAGCACCTACTAGTGAATAGAATATATACTTTTTCATAACGCGTTTAAAAGCAATTTATTTTCTAAATTATTTTCCTATTAACTCCGACAATTTAACAGTTTGGAATGTCATATGAGCAACACTGCTTTCATATAAAATTCCGACAGTATCTTCGTCTACCATTGTTAAGCAAGAATATCCCCATCCATGCTCCTCGTCAAGTAATACTTGGTGCTCTTTACTCCAGGTATAACCACCATCTAAACTCATTTTAATGGTTATATTATAACGTCCTTGAGTTGTATCAGGATTCGAGAATAATAAAATATCTTTATTCAAGCTATTATCTTTAGCTTCTACCGATATTAAACTAGCCATACATACAGGCTCACGTAATGCAGTTCTAGAAGACTCGTGTTCTTTCCAAGTTTTTCCTAAATCTGTAGTTGTATAAACAGCTCTACTGCCACCACGGTTATCACGCATATTTAACATAAGTACACCTGGTTCTACTTCAGCAACTTGTGCTTCTGTAGTATTAGTTCGTGCATGATTATGAATGTGCCATGTCTCTCCCCTATCTTTACTGTACATAATACCAGCATTAGGTATTCTATTAGCAGCAATATATTGTATAGGGAAAACTAATGTACCATCTTGCATTGTAATACCTCTTCCTGGACCTTGTAGTAAAAAGTACCATGACGGATCCTTTACCTGTTCTGTTATATTAATTGGAGCAGACCATGTTTTACCATCATCTTCACTCTTTGATAATACCAATTGTGCAGTATGTTCTGTACCCATACCTGGCATAGAGCTAAACCAAGCACGTTGGTTACCCATTCCATGTGTCCATGCAGCAACTACCCAAATTGTATTTGTTTTAGTATCAACTAGTATAGAAGGATCTCCTACTCCATTTTGTGATAAAGGAAGACCTTCAGTTTCACCAAATGAAAGAGGTAAACGCATTTTTTCCCAAGTTTCACCACCATCTGTACTTCTACTTACACCTACATCTACATGCTCTTGTAAGTCAACACTATTGTTATAGCGTACATCATACACACCTAATAATGTTCCTTTATTTGTTGTTACTAACCCCGGAATTCTAAATGCTGCCGAACCATCGTCACCAGCTTTACGAACTCCAATACCTGTTCTATGAATAATCCCATCTGTAGATTTTAAGCAAATAGGAGCTTCTTTACCATCTAGTACAATTTTTTTAATCTCAGAGGTAAAAGTTGTTGATAAGCTTGCCTTAGAAGACATTTTCACACTTACCCAGAAGAAGTTAACTCCTGGAAATAGTTTTTTGTCAGCCTTTAAGGTGATTAGATTTTTCTTTACAGCAACTTTAGACAATGGAATGGAATATGAAGCGATTGCTTTCACTGTATTTTTAGGTGCATGTGAAGAGATATAACTCACAGGAGCCATTCTATTATGTTTGTAATCTTGTCTAGCTTCGGTACCACCATAATATAGTGTTATTGAATCTACTGATTTTAAGTCTACATTTTGACCAAATTCAAGTGTCAATTCATCCATTTTTTTATACTCTTCAGAGTCAATTCTAATGTAATACAATACATTATCTTCACGCTCCAATAAAAGAGGGATTCGAGTCTCTTTTACCTTCACACAATCTTGAGCAAAAACACCCATTGTTCCTATAAATAAAGAACACAGTATAGCAAATGCTAATCGTTTCATATTCTATCTTTTTATGTAATTTATTAATTTAATTATTTATTACGATTCTGCTTTTTTTAATATCTCATCACAAAGCAAATATCCCATAACCATCATTCTCGGAATATGGAAAGGACCTTTAAATAAATTTCCTTTTGCTGGCTGAGCCACAGAGCCATCTCTATGTAAATACCCATACCATTCAGGATATTGATCGTCAACACAGTGTTTATATGTCCAATCACTTATTTGTTTGTGCTTTTCTAGATATTTATCATCTCCCGAAGCCAAGTATGCATATAGAGTTGCAATAATTGCTTCTGTTTGAGGCCACCAAAACTTCATATCTTGAGCATAGTCTTGACATGGTAAGCCTTTGCAGTCTTTAAAGTTTATAATACCTCCATAGGTTTCATCCCAACCCCAGTCCCAAGACCAGTCAAAGATGGTTAATGCCGTATCAACTAACTTCTTATCCCAGTTTCTATGCTTAGCTTCCTCTAAGATAAACCAAGAAGTTTCGATAGCATGACCTGGATTAATAGTTCTACCCACATTAGTATCAATAAACTCTCCATTAGGACCTACAGTTTCAAGCAATGCTTTAAACTCTGGGTGCATAAACTTACTTTGTATCGCTTTTATAGACTCATCAATTTGTTTTTCTATTGACTCATCTTCTACAACCTTTCTTACTCTTGCAGCTGTATTAATTAGAATCATTGTAATTGAATGACCTAATTGCTTTACTGTTGGCTCATACTTTCCTGGTAGTATCCCTGGAGTTTCTAAGAATTCTAGAGTACGTTTAAAAAGTTCTAACGCTTTTTCTGCATACTTTTTATCTTGAGTAGCCAAAGCATACTCTGCATAAGCAATAGTTGCAAAGGTTTCGGAGAAAACATATCTTCTCTTACGTAATGGAGCACCTTCTCTTGTAACTTCAAAGTACATTCTACCATCAGTTTTATCAAAGCAATAATCATCAATAAAATCTAATGTATTCTTAGCTGCATCCAACCACTCTTGCCTTTTTTCAATATTATTATATGCAAAAGCTGCAGTGAATGCAAATCTACCCTGAAACCATACAGACTTAGTAGTATCCATTAAACTGCCATCTCTATCAAGACAAGTTAAGATACCTCCACATTCTTTATCTAAGCCATTTTCTAACCAAAAAGGCAATATATTCTGAACTAAATCTTCTCTATATTTAGTCTTCCAATAGTTCAGATATTGAATTTTATCCATGGATATTTAAAATTTATTACAACGGTCAAAGAATGAAATAGCTTCTAAGTCTTTCTTTAGTGAAGCCTCTTCAGCATCAGTCATAGATTGGAAAGGAGTACGGTTAGGACCTAAGTCAAGACCTATAAGCTTCATAATGCGCTTACCACCTACGATGTTTCCTCTATATTTACATATTACATTTATAACCTCTTGCGAGTAATTTTGTAATTCTCTTGCTTTCTCCAAATCACCAGCTTTCCAAGCCTCAATGATACCCACTAAATTTATTCCATTATAGTTAGTTGTACCACCAATACCACCTTGGGCACCTCCCATAGCTAGACAAGGAAGAATAGTCTCATCTTGACCATGAAGCATATCAAATTTACCTCCTTTATATAGTCTACATTGGTTATACTCATACAGACTTTCAAATGTGTATTTAATACCTGCAAAGTTAGGAATTCTGCCATCAACAGCTTTTAAGAACTCAAGCATAGATAAGAATACGCCATTAAATGCTGGTATATGGTAAAAGTAGAATGGTAAATTTGGAGCACCAGCAGCTATCTCTTCGCAATATTTTACAAGCTCCTCAACACGACCAACTTTAGGGAATGGACTAGCCATTGCACCAATACCAAAAGCTCCTATTTTTTGAGCATGTTGTGCTAACCTAAAGCTCTCTTTAATACAAGTACTTCCTACATGTACAATAACTTTGAAACCTGCAGGTACAACAGACATCCATTTCTCGGCAATTTGCATTCTTTCTTCTTCCGAAAGCAAATATCCTTCTCCAGATGATCCATTAATAAATACTCCTTGAAGTTTGTTCTTCACTAAAAGTTCTGCATACTTCTCAATTGGATCTAAATTTAACTCACCATTTGCATGAAATGGTGTAAATGGGGCATTGATTAACCCTTCTATTTTTTCAAACATAACTTAAGCGGTTTAATTGTTACTAAATCTAAAGTTTGACAATATAAGCTCTTTATATCATTCGTCACTAACAAAGATATATTTTTATTTATAATAAGACTGGTGTTTATTAAATTATTTTAGTAAACACTATCTATTTAATAAAGATTAAACTATGATATACCTTTTTTATCACTGTGAAAACAAACAATCTATCTAAAAGTAAATATTTTGACATTTACAATTCATAATATTTTTACTTAAATACTTTATTACATATATTTGTTTAAATAATTGTCATAAGAACTATAACAATGAGGCATAAACTGTTAGAGCAAATCGAGAAGGGATCAAAAAGTGCCCTCATGAAGAAAAAAATTATCTCTTATTATATCTATAATGGGAGCTCTACTATCACGGAGTTAGCTAAAGAATTAGACTTAAGTATTCCAACGGTTACAAAATTTATAACCGAAATGGGTGATGATGGGTTTATTCACGACTATGGTAAACTAGAGACTGCTGGTGGCCGTCATCCTAGCTTATATGGTTTAAATCCAGACTCAGGCTATTTTATAGGGGTTGAGATATTAAAGCAAGACGTAAACATTGGTCTTATTAACTTCAAAGGAGAGGTTGTTGAAATGAAAATGGGCATTCCATACCATTCACAAAACACCCAATCGTCTATGGACGACTTATGCCAAATAATATTAGACTTTATACAATCTACTTCTATAGATAAAAATAACATACTAAATATTAATATTAACATCTCTGGAAGAGTTAACCCTGATTCTGGCTATAGCTATAGTAGCTATAACTTTGAAGAAAGGCCCGTTGCAGATACACTTTCTGAAAGATTGTCTTATAACGTTACAATTGATAACGATACTAGAGCAATGGCATTCGGAGAGTTTATGCAAGGTATAGTAAAAGGAGAGAGAGATATTATATTTGTCAATATCAGCTGGGGAATCGGAATCGGAATCATTATTGATAGCAAAATGTACGTCGGAAGATCTGGATTCGCTGGAGAGTTTGGACACGTAAATGTCTATAATAATGAAATTCTATGCCACTGTGGTAAAAAAGGATGTCTTGAAACAGAAGCTTCTGGAAGTGCATTACACCGCATATTAATAGAGAGAATAATAAATGGAGAGACTTCTATCTTATCTCAAAAAGTAAATAGTGGCGAAAACATAACCCTTGAAGACATTATTGATGCTACTCTTCACGAAGATATGTTATGCATAGAAGTTATTGAGGAAATAGGTGAAAAACTAGGAAAGCAAATTGCAGGATTAATTAACATTTTCAATCCAGAACTAGTTATTATTGGAGGTACTTTATCGTTAACTGGCGATTACATTACACAACCCATAAAAACTGCTGTTAGAAAGTACTCACTAAACTTAGTTAATAAAGACTCTAAAATAAAAACTTCCAGATTACAGGATAAAGCTGGAGTTATTGGGTCATGTATGATGGCAAGAAGCAAAATATTTGAAATTAATAACTAAAAGATACTTTGCACCAAATAAATAATACGAGCGATGAATAATGTTTTCATCGCTCGTATTATTTATAGCATCAATATACAACAATTACTTCTGAAATCTTATTATCTTTGTAAGATAAACTTGAAACAAAAGCTGTATGAACTCTATAAGTAATAGAAAGAAAATATCTATTTTTCTACTTCTATTAACCGCACTATTTCTTGCGGGATACTTTTTCCTGCAATATTTTCTCAATAGCCACATTTTAAAATCATCTTCCCAATCTACTGAATATCTATTCATTTACGAAGAAGATAACATCGATTCTGTCTATAATAAAATAGAAAAAATCACTAAAAAACCCATTAGTAATGCTATCAAAGTAATGGCTAAAAAAAACAACTATGCCCAACATATCCAAACCGGCAAGTACAGCATTACTCCAAAAGATACTCCATATACTTTGATAAATAAACTTACTAGAGGACACCAAACCCCTTCTAAGTTAGTTTTTAATAATATTAGAACAAAAGAAACATTGGCTGGTAGGTTAGCAAATCAACTGATGATAGACTCTATATCTGTTATCAATTTATTTAATAATGAACTATTTCTAGATAGTATTGGTTACACACCTCAAACCATTGTAGAAATATTTATTCCAAACACATACGAAGTTTACTGGAATATATCTGCCAAAGATCTAATAAGCCGTTTTCAAAAAGAACATAAACGTTTTTGGAATCAAGAAAGACTTAATAAGGCTTCTGAAGCAGGTTTATCAACACTTGAAGTCTCAATATTGGCCTCTATTGTAGAAGAAGAGACCAACGTACCTGACGAGAAGCCTATCGTAGCGGGATTATATATTAATAGATTAAGAAGAAATATTCCACTCCAGGCAGATCCTACTGTAAAGTTTGCTCTTCAAGATTTTGCGATTAAAAGAGTTTTGGAAAAAGACACTCAAATTGATTCTCCATACAACACATATAAAAACACAGGATTACCCCCTGGCCCAATACGACTAGCTTCTCAACAAGGCTTAGAAAGCGTATTAAATTTTGCCTCTCATAACTACCTGTATATGTGTGCTAAGGAAGATTTTTCGGGCAGACATAACTTTGCCACGAATTTAAAAGATCATTTAGCCAACTCTAGAAAGTATTGGAGAGAATTAAATAGAAGAAAAATTTATAGATAACATAAAACACACAAAAACTATGGAATTATTAAAAAAGAGAATTTTACAAGATGGTAAATGCTTTGAGGGAGGAATTCTCAAAGTAGATAGCTTTATTAATCATCAAATGGATCCCATTTTAATGAAATCCATAGGAGTAGAGTTTGTCAGACTATTTGCATCGACCAATGTCAATAAAATTATGACTATCGAAGCAAGCGGCATAGCACCAGCTATCATGACGGGATATTTATTAGGATTACCTGTTGTCTTTGCAAAGAAAAAAACTCCTAAAACAATGGATAGTTTTTTAACAACAAAAGTACACTCTTTTACTAAAGACAGAGAGTATGATGTTGTAATAAGCAAAGAGTATTTAACACCTAATGATAATGTTCTGTTTGTAGATGACTTTTTAGCTTATGGTAATGCTGCACTAGGAGTAATTGACCTAATAAAACAGTCGGGAGCCAATTTAGTAGGCATGGGATTCATTATTGAAAAAGCCTTTCAGGAAGGAAGAAAAGCAATTGAAGCACAAAACATCAGAGTAGAATCTCTTGCAATTATAGAGAGTCTAGATAACTGTCAAATAAAAGTTCGATAATATATGAAAAAACTAACAAACCCTTGGGAAGGTTTGAAAGGGTATTATTGTTTTGGATGTGCTCCAACAAATCCTGCTGGAGTTAAAATGGAATTCTACGAAGATGGTGAAGATATTGTTAGCATTTGGAAGCCTGAAGATAAATATCAAGGCTGGCTAAATACTCTACACGGGGGAATTCAAGCTGTTTTACTAGACGAAATATGCGCCTGGGTAATTATCCGAAAGAAACAGACTACAGGTGTAACATTTAAAATGGAGACTAAGTATCTTAAATCTATCAGTACTGTAGATGAAGAAATAACTTTACGTGCTAGAATAAAAGATCAAAAAAGGCACGTTGTTTTTATTGAAGCCGAATTATACAATAAAAATGGAGAGCTCTGTTCTCAAACTATTTGCACATATTTTACTGTGCCGCAAGACGAAGCTAAAGAAAAATACTTTTTTACATCTTGTGATACTATAGATTGATAATTCTATAATACATTATTCAAATAAAAGGGCTAACTCT